>NZ_JAVRBM010000033.1:0-92566 GCF_034531255.1 Nostoc sp. ChiQUE01b
GGGGATGAGGGAGATGAGGGGGATGAGGGAGATGAGGGGGATGAGGGAGATGAGGAAGAATTTACTTCCCTATCTCCCCCTACTCCCT
The DNA here is from genome assembly GCF_034531255.1 of Nostoc sp. ChiQUE01b. NCBI lineage: Bacteria > Bacillati > Cyanobacteriota > Cyanophyceae > Nostocales > Nostocaceae > Nostoc > Nostoc sp. ChiQUE01b. The sequence continues at coordinate 89 of NZ_JAVRBM010000033.1, forward strand.
GCTCCCTGCTCCCTGCTCCCTGGGATAGGGCAACTTCACAAGCGGCGTAGCCAATGTTACCGCAGGCGGGTGCATTTAATTCTGCTGCTTGGAAAATGGCAGCAATTAAAGCTGTGGTAGTAGTTTTGCCGTTAGTGCCGGTAATTCCTACCCAAGGTAGCGATTGTAAATTTCGCCAAGCGAGTTCCATTTCGCCAATAGTTTCAATACCTAATTGGCGTGCCTCAACTAATACGGGAATATCCCAAGGCACGCCAGGACTAACGACTATTAATTGGGGTAAATTAGCACGATTCAATTCTAGGGATTGTCCTAGTTTAACGGTTATTTGCTCGGCAGCGAGTTCTTGTTGTTGTTCTAGGAGGGTTTTGGAGGTGTTGCCATCGCTCAGCTCTACCTCCCAACCTTCCCGTTTCAACAATCTCGCCGCTGCAACACCGGACTTTCCCAATCCAATAACAGTAGCTTTGGACATAGATTGCAGCAGAGTGTCCCTGGTTAAGCACTCCCTATACTAGCGTTTCTTGGCAAAAATTACACAAGTTTTTGTTGACCTACGCTACAGATTTTTGACGATCGCACCGAAGTCAGCTAAAACACGGGCATGATTGCGAACTAATCCGAGCAGATGTAACCGATTATGCTTGACTTCTGGATCGGAGTCCATAACTAAAACGCTATCTGGGCCATCAAAAAAGTTACTAACTGCCGGAGCAATTTTTGTTAGTGCTGCTACTAACAGTTGATAATTTCGGGTCTGCTGTGCTGCTTGAGTTTGGGGCACTGATTCGATTAGCGCATTATACAAAGCTATCTCAGAGGGCTTTTGGAATAATTCTTGACGGACTACGGTTGTTGGTTCTAGCTGTTTTGTATCTAAATCACCTTGAGCGGCTAATCGTGTGGAACGGTTAACGGTTTCGTAGATGTTATCTAAGGTACTGTCGTTGCGGATTTGTTGTAAGTATAAGGCGCGATCGCGGACATCCAATAAATCTTTTAACGTCCGTTCTGTGTATTCTGGGTCGTTTTCTCCCAAAACTGCATTTACTAAGTCGTAATCAATTTGCTTTTCTTCTTGTAGTAAAGTGCGGATGCGTTGCAAGAAAAACTCTTGTAATGCTGCGGTTAATGATGCCTGGTCTTTGTGATATTTTGCTGCAAAGTCTGTTGCTATTTGCACCAACAAATCATCTAAATTTATCGGCAAATTATCAAACCAAGCAATTTTAACTACAGCATTGGCAGCACGGCGCAAGGCAAAGGGATCGGATGAACCGGAAGGAATTAAGCCTAAACCAAAGATACTCACTAAAGTATCTAATCTATCTGCCAAACCAACGATTTTACCCGTGAGTGTTTCAGGTAAGACATCATCGGCTCCCTTTGGCAAATAATGTTGATAAATTCCCTTTGCTACTTCGGCATCTTCACCACTAGCTAAGGCATATTTTTCTCCCATAATGCCTTGTAATTCGGGAAATTCATACACCATTTGTGTCACCAAATCTGCTTTACATAATAAAGCAGCTCGTTGGATTCTTTGGCTTTGATTCTCCGTTAATCCTAATTGACTGCTAATTTGCTCGGCAATTTTAACTATTCTATCTACCTTGGCACGCACCGAACCCAATTCTTCTTGGAAAGTGACTTTTTCTAACTGGGGTAAAAAGCTTTCTATTGGCTTAGTTAAATCAGCTTCGTAGAAAAATCTGCCATCAGCTAATCTGGCACGAATTACCCTTTCATTCCCTACAGCAACAATATCTGATTTCTTGGGATCAGCGTTAGAAATGGTGATGAAATTGGGCAATAATTCTTGCTCAAAACTCCCTGGTTTGAATACAGGAAAATAACGTTGATGAGTAACCATGACTTCAGTAATTACCTCAGTTGGTAATTCTAAAAATTCTGGTTCAAATTTACCAACAACTGCGGAAGGATATTCTACAAGGTTGGTTACTTCCGCTAACAAATCGGGGTAAATTACTGTATACCCGCCTAAATTCTCGGCTACTGCATTTACTTGCTCTTTAATCAGATTTACCCGTTCTTCTGGGTCAACGGTGACATAAGCAGACTTGAGGGCGGTAACATAATCAGTAGCTTGGGCAATTGTCACAGGTTCAGGATGCAAAACCCGATGACCTTGGGTCAGGCGATCGCTCTGAATCGTTTTAGAACCATTCACTAATTCTAAAGGCAATACCGTCTCATCTAACAAAGCTACCAGCCAACGAATTGGTCGGGAAAACCTGGCATCTCCATTCCCCCAACGCATTAACCGCTTACCTTCCAAACCCCAAATCCATTGGGGAATAAGTTCTGTCAATATTTCCGCCACCGGACGACCGGGAATTCTTTTTTGCACAAAGACAAATTCCCCTTTGTCAGTGGGGCGAACAGATAGCGCATCCAGTTCCACACCTTGCTTTTTGGCAAAGCCTGCTGCTGCTGCTGTCGGCTGACCATTTTTAAAGGCGGCTTGGGCGGGGGGCCCTTTAATTTCTTCTTCTCGATCTGGTTGCTGCGATGGTAGCCCTTTAATCAATACCGCCAACCGCCGGGGAGTACCATACACCTGGACACTTTCGCCCTTGAGGCTGTTTGCTTCCAGGCTTTGGGGAATGCGCTCCTGCCATTGCACTAGAGCATCACTGAGAAAACTTGCAGGTAGTTCTTCTGTACCAACTTCTAATAGAAACCCAGGCATAGGACACTGTTTTCAATTTTGCGTAGCTCAACTTTATCAGTTATTCTCAGGTGATCGCTCGTGATTTTTAGCTGAATCGGTCATTGAAGTGGACAAGGGGAAAACCCCATAATTAACAATAGACATTGTTATAGACTTGACATTTTATGCAAAACTTTATAAAAAAAGCGCTTCTCTTCATAGATTCATTACATTAGATACCGTATTTTATGCCGTATTTACCGATATAAATTTCTATCGTAAGCTTAGTGTTGATTGATGCATTGATACATGCATCATGACAATCAATTTTGGAGTTATGACCATGAAAAATATTTTCGCCAAAATCACCGCGATCGCAACACTGGTTGCTGCGATCGCGGCTGGTGCTAACAACCCAGCCCAAGCTATTGAATTAAAATTTAACTGGCAAGGTGATGCTGGTTACTCAGCAACAGGTTCATTCAGCTACGACGAAACTACAGCACCAACAATCATTTCAGAAGCTGGTAGCGGAGCAACCAACTTTTTACAATCCTTGAATGTCTCCTTCTTAGACCCATCTAAAAATCTTCTAGGAACCTATAACACCGTTAGTAGTGGAGTGTCAGAATCTAGCTTCTTCGCGTTCAATTTTGATACTTCTACTCAGACATTATTTGGCCCCTTTGATGTTGCAGGAGGGACGGGTGTAATTGGAGAATATTTCTTCCAGGGAACAGTTGGCGACTCTTTGCAATTACGTCAGGATGTCGATCAACAGGGAACGTCAATAACACTAGATCAAAATTTTGGCTCTATTCAGGTATCCAAAGTCCCTGAACCTGCTTCCCTCTTAGGTTTGCTAGCATTTGCTGGGTTGGGTGTAGCTTCAACTTTAAAGAAAAAGCAAGCCTCTTACTAAAAATTAGGGCTTTCTAGTCAGAGCTTGCCAAATTTACTGAATCTCTATTCTAGCCCTACTAGTTCAGTTAACTAGTAGGGTTATCATATAACCTCATTAGAAATATGAGTGCAATTAATTTTACTTTTACCTCAGCATTCATTACTCAGCACTCAACACTGTTTTGGTCAGTGCCTTTAAACTACTTAAAAAGTGAGATTTTCTCTAATGAATACAATACTGATGCTTGGTTAAAAATACTTCATGTGCCAGTTGAAAAGGCGGAATGAGGGTTATATGCACAACACTGAATATAATGCTACAATTCCCCAAGTGTAAATAAGTCGGTGGGAAAAAACACAACTATGTAATAAAGATAAATGAGGCTAAAACCTTTTCCTTCCTGCCTCACCTCGACTACGCTCAGTGACCACCTGCCTCCTGCCTCATCCTAACTACAAATATTTACGCCGTTCTACTTAAATTTAGGCATTAGTTTGCAAATAAACAGACCAACTATTGTCATAATCACCAGAAAATAAAGTCTATATTTATCAAGAGCTTAACCTGTTTATACAAAGTTATATTTTGATTTTTAAGTTTTTTATGCCGGACAAAAACTCTCTTTTGAAAACCACAAATCAAATTTATAAGCAATGTTTAACACATTTTTTTTAATTAAACAATTTTACCAGTCCAAATACAGCATTTGTAAATAAATAAGGTAATAAAATGCAGAGATATAAATCAGATATAAACAGTTTCTACTCTGCCTCCTGCCTCTAAACCTATAGCTTTATGCTTCATGCAAAAGAAAACGCTGTAAGCAATAAAAATAGCAGTCACTACTGGCTATTAATAAGTAATGCGATTGTCTCATGCTATCTTCACAAAATTCACAAATAGTTCATGCATATTCTGATTTATTCCTACAATTATCATCCAGAGCCAATTGGAATTGCTCCGTTAATGACTGAATTGGCAGAAGGACTAGTAAAGCGAGGTCATAAAGTGCGAGTGATTACGGCAATGCCCAACTATCCTCAGCGCGAGATTTACGATGGGTATCAAAATAAATGGTATCTTACGGAACAAAAAAATGGCGTCACAATTGCGCGAAGTTACGTCCGAATTAAGTCTAAACCTAACCTCGTGGATCGGCTGTTACTGGAGTTGAGCTTTGTTTTCACAAGCTTACCCCAAGCCTTTAAAGGTGGGCGACCAGATGTGATTATCTTAACAGTTCCGCCGCTACTAGGTACGTTACCAGCTACAACATTGGGCTGGTTATACAACTGCCCAGTAGTTCTAAATGTGCAAGATATTTTACCAGAAGCTGCTGTGCGTATCGGGTTATTAAAAAACAAGTGGATGATCCGAACTCTTGCAGCTTTAGAGAAATTTGCATATCTGAATGCACACGCTATTAGTGTGATCGCTGATGGGTTTCGTGAGAATTTAGTAAATAAGGGAGTACCTGTTAATAAAATCCTTTGTATTCCCAATTGGGTAAATGTAAATTTCATTCGCCCGTTACCGAAACAGAGCAACTCTTGGATATCTAACCATCAACTAGATGGGAAATTTGTAGTACTTTATTCAGGCAACATTGCTCTCACGCAAGGTTTAGAGACAGTAATAGAAGCAGCTGTTTGTTTACGTCATATCAAAGATATTGTCTTTGTCATTGTTGGGGAATCAAGAGCATTGCAAAGGTTGCAGGAATATTGTCTATCAAATGGAGTAGATAATGTTTTGCTACTACCGTTACAGCCGCGAGAAAAACTACCTGAAATGCTAGCAGCTTCTGATGTCGGGCTAATTGTGCAAAAGCATAATGTGATTTCGTTCAATATGCCTTCAAAAATACCACTGTTATTGGCCAGTGGTCGCCCAATAGTGGGTTCAGTTCCCGCCACTGGTACTGCTGCTAAAGCGATCGAACTCAGTGGTGGTGGGATAGTTGTTGAACCGGAGTCGCCCCAAGCAATGGCTGCGGCAGTGCATGATTTATATGCTAATCCGGCTTTAGGGACGAAGCTAGGTAACACAGGAAGACAATTTGCCGAAGAAAACTATTCCTTAGAGCAAGCCCTCGATCGCTATGAGTGGCTTTTTTCTGATATTGTTACCAACCGAAAATCAACTGTGGGTATTTTACCAAAATTCGATTCTAAGAAATCAGTTGTGGATGGTTGAACAGGATTGAAGATTTCTCACTCGTTAGCTACACAAAGAAAACCCCAATTGGGATAAATTAAATCACCCATTCGGGTGAGTTAAAGATCAACCGATCGGGTGAACTAACTGTAGGAAGTTGAGACTGCTCAAAAATAGGAATCTAGAGAACACTGGTTGATTACACACCGTTTTTGGTGAAGATAACTTGATGAAACTCGCAACTTTGATTAATAGAGCTGAATTAATCAGCGTAGGCGTAGCCCACCGTTGGCGTACTCCTGTAAAGAAGCAAAGCTACGCGTCTTGTAGAGAAGGCATCGCTCCAGACTTTTTTCTTCCTTAAGATCAATATTCAGTAATACTCAAGAGCGATAAGCTCATCTGTAACTAATACTAATCTCGTCTGCTATGTGGTTATAATGCAAGCAAGCGCTTGCAAACATTCATAGAAAACTTAGCATCAAAGACGGCACAAACTCATGCACCGTTGAGCTAGTCACCAACTAAGGTATTTGCAACGGCAAGTTTAACCACAGCGACAACGTGAGAAATTGCTCGTGTTGCTGCGGTCAATGAGGTAACTTTATTTCGTCATTTACAGAACTAAAAAGCAATTTACTAACTTGCTCTGATTACCAAAGCGATCGCTTTACAGGCAGAAGCTTTAGCTGCAACAATATGAACCATGCTTTCTCTGTGAGCTAAAGCACTGTGTTTATACTGACTAACAAAAAACTATAAATTACACTTTAAGAAATTGAACGGAGTTAAGTAATGTACAAATCAACCATAATGTGCTGAACAAAATTGGTTCATTTGAGGTGCTAGACATCATGAGCGATCGCCCAAATACCCAAACATAATTTTTCACCAACATAGAGAAAAAAGGCTAAAAAACTATTCAAATAATTAATGCTTTTTTAGCGAAGAGTAGATTGCGCAAGTCTAAATCCACAAGACGAGAAAACGAAGATGTCCCATTCTGAGTTCCCTGACTCTCCCCTTTCCATTGAAACAGAACAGTCCGCTGTTACTGATTCTAGTCAAGAATCGCAAGAATTGCCACAGCGATCGCCTAAGCCACCTCAAAAACGGCGTTGGCCCCTGATATTAGGAATCGTCTTATTAATTGCAGGTGTAGGTTTTGGTTGGCGCTGGTGGCAAACTAGTAATGCTAGCAAAGCAATAGGTGGTGCTGAAGCAAATGCCGGTCAACCTAGAGCAGTTCCGGTCAAGCTAGCGACAGTGAAAACTGAAACCGTTCAAGAAAGTTCGGAGTTTATTGGCTCTTTAGAAGCTCCACGTTCAGTAATCATCAAGCCACAGGTTGAAGGACGAATTACCGAGATTTTCATCCAAGAGGGCAACCGCGTTCAACAAGGACAAGTCATTATTAGTCTGCAAAGTGATAATGCCCAAGCTCAATTGTTACAAGCTAGAGGCTCACTGCAAGAAGCCCAAGCAAAGCTTGCTGAACTCAAAGCAGGTACGCGACAAGAAGAAGTTGCCCAAGCTAGAGCGGAGTTAGCCCAAGCCCAAGCTCGTTTTAGAGATGCTCAATCGGGATCGCAACCAGAAGAAATTGCTCAGGCTGAGGCTCAAATTCAGTCAGCTAAATCCGATGTGGAACTAGCACAGTCACGCGCCAAGCGATACGCACAATTGAGAAAAGAAGGTGCAGTTTCTCAAGATACCTTAGAAGGATATGTCAAAGAACAGCAAAGTGCTGAAGCTGCCCTGGTCGTAGCCCAGAAACGCCTAGATCAACTCCGCCAAAGCAGAAAATCTAGTATCAATGAGCTAGCTGGTGCTCTGGAACAACAGAAACAAAACTTAAGACAACTAGAAAATGGTTCCCGTCCAGAAGAAATTGCCCAAGCGCAATCGCAAGTAACTCAAGCAGCTGCCCAAGTTCAAGCTGCCCAAGTCCAACTGCAATACACAAAAGTTCTGGCACCTTTCACTGGCATTGTTGGTGATATTCCAGCAAAAGTGGGAGATTATGTGGAAAAAGCCGATCAACTCACTACACTAACTAGAAACGACTCTTTAGAACTGAATATTTCCGTTCCCGTAGATGAAGCCAAAAAATTGCGCTTAGGCTTACCCGTGCAAATGCTGGATGTCCAAGACAAACCCATAGCAAGGGGTAAAATCAGTTTTATCTCCCCAAACGCTAGTTTAGATTCGCAGACAGTTTTGGTAAAAGCCAACTTTGGTAATTCGAGAAATCGACTGCTTAATCTTCAGTCAGTGCAAACTAGAGTAATCTGGAACGAACGTCCAGGAATTTTAATTCCAGTTACAGCAGTATCTCGCTTGGGTGGAGAGACTTTTGTATTTGTGGCACAAGCGCCAGCAGAAAAGTCTAAACCTGGAGCGCCAGCTTTAGTAGCTCAACAAAAGCCGGTGAAATTAGGAGTTATTCAGGGGAATAATTATCAAGTTATCGAAGGACTAAAAGCGGGGGACAAAATTGTTGTTTCCGGCATTCTTAACTTAACCAATGGCGCTCCCATTACTCCTGAAACACAAGAAGTTGGTAGCCAGAAGCCTTAGCTGAAGAGGAAAGATCGGGGGATGGGAGCAGAAAAGCAAGAATTTTAGATTGAAATTTAATCCAAAATCCAAACAAGGTCTTCCGCTTGTGCGATCGCATGTTTTTTTAACAAAGTGTAGGGGTTTAAATCCCCGGCTTCTATCAAGCCGCAAGTGTTGTGGCTCTTGTCTTTATCCCCGTTACAACACGTAATTGCGAATGGGCGAAAAAGCGAATTGCGAATTGGTTTAACTGCAAGTGCCTTAAATAATGCTGGACTCGATGTTAAAGATATCGCCATTTTATGAAGAAAATTTAGGTTCAAAACCTCGCCCCTTGTGGCGCGAAATAATCCTTGCATCCCAAGGTAGGTAGAAACCCAACGCCACAAGGGGTGTGGCTGTATTTAATGCGTGAATTTTGAATTGATTCATTCCTGTCGGGATATAGACTATATATTTACTAACAATAGGGATACAGTAGCCTTCGGAAATATTAATAGTTCCCCTCAAAAAAGACTCTCTATAAGTAACGGTGAGAACGTTACCAAAATTGTTACACCAAGCGATGGTTTGTTCGTAACCAGTCTATCACCCGGCGTGTTCAACAATAGTGACACATTAGTTTGCGGTCTTTCAAAGAACTTTGATAATGGCGCTAGTATTGAAATACAATTATGCGTGAATGCGTGAATGCGTGACTTCCGCCTTGCGGTACTAGTTAGATTAATAAATAACGTCCTTGTATTAAGTTTACGTGCAACTACAGAAGCGATCGCTAAAAAAATATTAGATGCCTGCTTTAGCACATCCTATGATAAAGATGAATGGAACCTCCTAGAAATCAAATGAATTAAACAGCAAGAGAAAAAAGTTTAATTTGTAGATTGGTTGCAAAAATTCTACAACGCCCTCAAAAGTTTAATGTGGGCATAATGACAAACCCGAATGTACAGTAAAAATTTACAGTGAAATCAAGACAATGGTAACAATAGCAGTCAATCCCTATCTCAATGGCAATTTTGCTCCAATTCATGAAGAAATCACCACTGACAAATTGCCAGTCATTGGTGAACTACCCCCCGATCTATCCGGGATGTTTGTCCGAAATGGTCCTAACCCTCAATGGACACCCATCGGTGAATATCACTGGTTTGATGGGGATGGGATGTTGCATGGTGTGCGAATTAGCAACGGCGTAGCTACTTATCGTAACCGCTACGTCCAGACAGCTGGATGGAAAAAAGAACGAGAAGCGGGTAAGGCTCTTTGGACAGGGTTATTGGAACCACGGCAGATGAATAACCCCAACGGCCCCCGCAAAAACACTGGCAACACTGCTCTAGTGTGGCACGCTGGTCAGATGTTGGCGCTGAACGAAAGTGGTAAACCTCACACCATCAAGCTTCCAGAATTAGAAACCATTGGCGAGTACACCTACAATGGCAAGCTGGTTTCTGCCTTCACAGCCCATCCCAAGGTAGATCCGGTTACAGGAGAAATGATCTTCTTTGGCTACTCTCTGCTCACGCCACCATACGTCCAATATAGTGTGGTTTCAGCACAAGGCGAACTGTTACGAACAGTGCCAATTGACCTGCCAATAGGGGTGATGATGCACGATTTCGCCATCACAGAAAACTATACAATATTTATGGATTTGCCGCTGACTTTTAACCTTGAAAGAGCGCAACGAGGAGAACCTGTAATGATGTTTGAGCGCGATCGCCCAAGTCGTTTTGGCATTCTACCACGTCATGGTGACAACAGTAATATCCGCTGGTTTGAGAGTCGCTCTTGCTACGTCTTCCATACCCTCAACGCTTACGAAGACGGAGATGAAGTGGTACTTATTGCCTGTCGCATGAGTTCTACTACTGTTTTGAGTTCTGATGATTCGCAACCCGACCCAGAAGGAAATATCCCGCGCTTGTATCGTTGGCGGTTTAATCTCAACACGGGGACAGTGCGTGAGGAGATGTTGGATGATGTAGCTTCAGAATTTCCCCGCCTCAACGAAAATCTATTGGGGCGACAAACCCGATATGGCTACACTAACAAAATGGCGAATAGTCCCCTACCTCTATTTGAAGGTATAATTAAGTACGACTTCAGCAATGAACAGTCCCAAATCCATAAATATGGACAGGGGCGCTATGGCGGTGAAGTTGTGTTTGCACCGCGTACTGGTGCAACTGCTGAGGATGATGGTTGGCTTGTGACTTTCGTCCATGATGAGAATTCAAACACTTCAGAATTAGTAGTGGTGAATGCCCAAGATGTGACCGCTGAACCTGTAGCGCGGGTGATAATTCCTCAACGAGTGCCTTATGGATTTCATGGTGCTTGGGTTGGTGAAGAATAGTTAACTTAACACTAAATCGGCAGTTATAAACCGTGTCTACACTGACAAAACCCGCATGACAATAGTTATGAGCTTGACTTATTCTTAGTCCACGGAGGTATAGCTCCTGTTTGTGTAGACGCGATTTATAATCGCCAGGTATATTCCCCACCTTACAGCAGTTTTCAGGTATTTAGACCACAATTGAGATGAGGGAGATAAGGGAGTAGGACGTGGTGTGGTTCAATTACTTGAAAAACGCTGTAAATTATTTTTCCCTATACCCCCCAGCGTACTCAATTACACAAATTGTTCTATATAATTTGTGAGTTCCATAAGCAACACCAGACACTTTAAAAGCGCCGTTAAAAATGTTTTTTCGATGGCCGCGATCGCGCACACCATCATCAATAATTAATTGCATGACGATATCTTGAGCGGTGTTTGGGCCATAACTGATATTTTCGCCTGCAGTTGTTTGCCATTTACCATAGCGGTTGATGCGAGTAAATGGGTTGCTACCATCGCTACCATCATGACCTATAGCACCTTTTGGGCCTTGGTCTTTTACGTGGTCTTTTGCTCCTAAAGACATACCCTTAGATGCACTCAAGGCTCCTATAGGACGTGCTGATTTGAGAAATGCGATCGCTTCATCAACTGCTTTAACTCCCTCTTGAGTTCGCAAATAGGTATTATTAGAAATTTTGACTCGGTTCCCTTCAAAGCGCTTTCTATAGTTTTCCAGAATTGGGAGGTATGCTTTAGGATTTGTTCTTACCTTATTTGTTTCAACAATTACCTGTTGTTCCAATGGTGAAAGGTAACTCGCCTTTGCTAATAAAGTTGGACTAGTTTGTACTGCTGGGTTAGAGTTGGCTACAGACGGGTTAGATTGAAGCAGTTGATTTGAGCAGCCCAATATTAAGGTAATTGGCAAAAATACCCAAAAATTGATATGACGCATCGATTACCTCACAATTTTTCTATAGATTAATTTAGTGAATTAGAAGAAATAAGAATTTTCAACGCACAGATAAGTCTGTAGACGCTTCTGCCGTTAGAAACGATATCAGGACTTAAGTAAGTTTGCTAAAGAAAGCGCAGATTAACGCGCCAATAATATAGATAAAGTTGCGATTGTCTTTGTTCCTAAAGTGTTACAATCTATCACTTAATACTTGTTGTAACATTGAAAACACTAAAACGTAAATAACAACAAAAATCTTTTTTACACTTTCAGAAACCAGCGTTGCCGATACATCAGAAAACCAACAGCCCACCACAACAACACTGTGACCAAGGCAAATAACAGGGAACCATTCAGCACACCCGCCCAAGATGCGAAAAAATTCTGGTAAATCCAATTATAGGTACTGGGAGCATCTTTGCCAGTGCCAATAGTAGTTTTGACTAAAATTTTAATTAACAAAACCGATGCAACAAAAAGAGCGATCGCATTTAAGCCCATAATTTCAAAAGCTTTACTCCAGCGACGCATCAGCCGTACTTCGATAAGTTCATAACAAGCTGCTAGCAATAGTAACGCCCAACCTGTTGTAAATACTACATAAGAACTTGTCCACAGCTTTTTGTTGATTGGGAATGTCCACCCCCACGCCCAACCAATAATTAAGCAACCAACTCCAAATAATCCTAAACCGATACTTGTGCGAGACTGTACAGGTTGACTGCGTATCCATTGACCAGTGAAGTAGCCAGCGAGGACGCTTACTATGGCGGGAATAGTACTGAAAAGTCCTTCTGGATCTCCCATAAAGTTGAAACCATCACCTTTGTATAAATGTGCTTTGGGAATAATCAGACGGTCAACATAAGCACTGAAATTACCTTCTCGCGTCAAAACTCCGGCACCATATTCTGGCACTGTTACATATATCATCATTAGCCAGTAGCTAATGAGTAGCACTACTGCTAGTATCCCTTGACCTTTGCGCCCAAGGTTGAGAACAGCAAGGGAAGCCAGCAGATAAGTAAGGCTGATGCGCTGCAACACTCCCATAATGCGGATACTATTCAAATCAAAAGTCCAAATACCCTGATTCCAAAAGCCATTTAGTAGCAATCCCAAAGCAAAGAGAATAGTGGCGCGGCGCAATATCCGCCAGTAAATAGCTGAGGTTGGTTTATTGCCTTCAGTGTATTTTGACAGCGAGAAAGTCATTGCTACACCGATTATGAAGAGAAAGAAGGGAAATACCAAATCCGGTGGCGTGCAGCCGTGCCAATCGGCGTGGGCTAAGGGAGGATATACATCATCTGCGACACCCGCCATATTGACGAGAATCATTCCAGCAATGGTAATGCCACGAAAAACATCCAGTGAAGTCAGGCGCATAGACGAAATTTTGTGTTAGATGAGTATTTAAGTTACCCAGGTTGATGAAGGTAATCAAGCAAAATTTATCGGTCTACTTGCCAAATATAGTTTTTCATCAAGGTTCTTGCCCATACTATCTTGTACAAATTAGAAGTTGCGATCGCATCCAGACCAAAGTCTTAGCTATCCAAAAAGTATTGTTAGCATCATAACTATTAATAAAGCTAGATATACTCAAATTTCAGTCAATCTATTGTTATTTTAAGTGTAAATGCAGTTGTCTTGTCACTAAACTTAGTATAAATTGCTATAAACAAAAGCTGCGACTAAAAAACAGCTAACTTTATTCAAGGCGTGCTTGCTTATATAACAACTAAAAATATTGCGGTTTTGTCTCATTAGATAAAAGGTTTAATTACCGATTTAATTTGGGAATGAAAGCGAATGCATAGTCATTCACTTTCTATTTTGTTATGCACGCTCAATATTACCAAGCTAACTAAAGCTAAAAAATTATATTTAAGGACAATAATTATGATAAACCTGCCAGAAAATCATCACCCTAAAACCAGAAATAAGTCTACTATAAAATTAATAGAAGCAAGCAGAAATATTGTTTTTATAGATCCAAAAGTTATAGATTACCAAAGTTTGGTATCTGGTATCGCACTCGGCAGTGAAGTTGTTATTCTTGATCCCAATAGAGACGGTTTAGCACAAATAACCGAGTTTCTAACAAAACGTGAATCTAATTCAGTTCAATCAATTCACATTGTTTCCCACGGAAGTGTAGGAAGTTTGCAACTAGGGTCAATCAACTTCAACCTTAGCAACTTGGATAGTTACAAAAATCAGTTACAAAAGTGGACAAGTGCTTTAACTGAGAAAGCTGACATCCTACTTTATGGCTGTGATGTAGCCAGTGGTGAAGGCACAAAATTTGTGCAACAAATTAGCCGAATTACTGGAGCAGATGTTGCCGCTTCCAATAATAAAACTGGAAGTGTAGCTTTAGGTGGCGACTGGGATTTAGAAGTGAAGACGGAGAAAATTGAGGCTTCCCTAGCATTTAAACCGGAAGTAATACAGGCTTACAAATCTATTTTACCAGCTAGTTTTACTGGTACATACTCTCAAAACTTCAACACATTAGCTGCTTTCGGAACATCTATTGCTTGGAATAATGATTCAACTATTTCAGGCTGGTATTCCACAAGAACAAATTATATCACTGGTTTTGGCACTAATAATACAGGTGCAATGTACAGTTTTGGTACAACCACAGAACGGGCACTTGGTTCTGTCGCTTCTGCTAATACAGGAACTATTTATTATGGGTTGCGCCTCCAAAATAATACAGGTTCACCAATTACTAAGTTGCAAGTAAGTTACACGGGTGAGCAATGGCGTAATGGTGGCAATACATCGCAGCAACAGCTGAAATTTAGTTATCAAACTGGGTCAACTCTCACAAGTTTAACAACAGGAACATGGACACCTGTCACATCGCTAGATTTCACTGGGCCAATTGCAACTGCAACCGCAGGTTTCTTGAATGGCAATCGAGTTGTGATAACGCCTGTAATATTTAACTTAGCTACCCCAATAGCTAACGGTGAAGAGATTATATTGCGTTGGGAAGACATAGATGATGCAGGGAACGATCATGGTTTAGCGATTGACGATGTATCTGTCAAAGTAGATGGCACGACCTATATAGTAACTAACACTAATGACAGCGGTGCTGGCTCCTTAAGGCAAGCTATTATCAATGCCAATAACGATCCCGGAATTGAGACAATCCTCTTTGACACGACTGGAATATTCGGTGATGCTACCCCCGACATCATTACCCTCACTTCTGGGGAATTGGATGTTACTCAAGCAGTCATTATTCAAGGAACTGGAGCTAATAAACTTACTATTAGTGGTAACAATACTTCCCGTATTTTTAATGCCAGTGCCTCCCTCTCAATTGATGGATTGAACATAACTGGGGGAAATGCAGCAAATGGTGGCGGCATTTACAGTACTAGTAGTGTCACAGTCAGCAATAGTACTTTTTCTGGCAACACCGCCAACAGTAATGGCGGCGGCATTTACAGTAGCAGTAGCGTCACACTCAACGATAGCAGTATTTCTGGCAACATAGCGAACCTTGGGGGAGGCATTTACAGTACTAGTAGTGTCACAGTAAACAATAGTACTCTTTCTGGCAACACCGCCAACAGTAATGGTGGCGGCATCTTCACAAACGGTAGCAGTACTAGTGTCACCATAAGCAATAGCACTATTTCTAGCAATAGAGCAAAAACTAATGGTGGGGGCATTTACAGCAGCAATGCCACAGTCAGCAATAGCACTATATTTGGCAACACCGCTGATAGTGATAACAATACCCAAGGTGATGGTGGCGGCATTTACAGTAGCAGTAGCGTCACACTCAACGATAGCAGTATTTCTGGCAACATAGCGAACCTTGGGGGAGGCATATACAGTACCAATGTCACAGTAAACAATAGTACTCTTTCTGGCAACACCGCCAACAGTAATGGTGGTGGCATCTTTAGCAGTACTAGTGTCACCACAAGCAATAGCACTATTTCTAGCAATACAGCAAAAACTCATGGTGGCGGCATCTACAGCAGCAATGCCACAGTCAGCAATAGCACTATATTTGGCAACACCGCTGATAGTGATAATAATACCCAAGGTGATGGTGGCGGTATTTATAAATCTGGCGGCACGGCGAGCATCAGCAATAGCATCATTGCTGGCAATATTGACCCAGGTAATCAAGGAGTCGATGTCTATGGTAATAACTTCAATAGCAATGGTTACAACCTGATTGGCAAAATTACTGGTAAATCATCCGGGACTCTGGGTACGGGTACAGATATTATTAACCCCAACCCCGGACTCAAACCGCTAGGAGATTATGGTGGTTCTACACAAACTCATGCTCTATACTTTAACAGTCCTGCCAGGAATGCTGGCGATCCGGCTTACAGTGGTGGCTTAACTACCGATCAGCGCGGCACGGATTTTGACCGTATTGAAAGCGGGAGAATTGACATTGGAGCATTTGAATATGTACTTCCAAAAGTCAACTTTGGTGCTGCTACGTACAATACAACAGAAGGTAGTACTGCCACTACAGTAACTGTTTCTGTTACCTTAGATGCTTCTCCCGAAACTGCTGTCACAGTTCCTATTGTTGTCAAAAGCAATAGCACCGCTACTAGTGGCAACGATTACACTTTTTCCCCCACTACCATTTCCTTTACTGCTGGGGCAACAGGCGCAAATTTAACAAAACTAATTACTTTTACTATTAACCCAGACGATTTACCTGAGAATGCAGAAACAGTTGTACTCAACTTCGGCACGCTAACAGGGGCTGATTTGGGAACAATAACTGAAACTACTCTAAATATTGCTGCTAATGATGCGATTCAATATGCAATTTCCACTCCCACCTTAACTTTAACTGAAGGTAATAGCGGTACTCAAGCTGTTAGCTTCACAGTTACTCGCAGTGGTGGTATTGGCGTGGCTAGCACCGTAAATTATGCTTTTGGCGGTGCGGTAACTTTTGGCAGTGACTATAACAATATTCAAGTTACGGGTGGAGGAACTGCTGCATCTGGTACTTTAAGCTTCGCTGTTGGGGAAACCACAAAGACAATTACAGCTAATGTTTTGGGTGACAACACATTTGAACTCAATGAAGACATTACTGTTATCCTGAGCAATCCCAACCTCACAACTGCGCCGACAAATTCCACAATTACTAACAGTTCGGCTACAGTAAACATCATCAACGATGATAGCCAACCAACTATTAGCATTTCGGATGTCTCTGTTTCTGAAGGCAATACAGGCACAACAAATAATGCTAACTTTACTATTACTCTCTCCAATGCTAGTTATCAGCCGATTAGTGTAAATTACAATACGAGTGATGGTACTGCTAAAGTTGCTGACTCTGATTACAATTCGGCTTTAGGGACAATTACTTTCAATCCTGGCGAAACCAGTAAAACCCTTAGCATTGGTGTTGTAGGCGATAAGAAATTTGAAACCGACGAGACATTTTCCGTCAATCTTTTGACTGCGACAAATGCCGCGATCGCAGATAGTTTAGGAGTTGCTACCATCATTAATGATGACAGCCAACCAACTATCAGCATCTCGGATGTTTCAGTTATTGAAGGCAATACAGGCACAACAAATAATGCTAACTTTACTATCACTCTCTCCAATGCCAGTTATCAGCCGATTACTGTAAATTACAACACGAGTGATGGCACTGCTCAAGTTGCTGACTCTGATTACAACTCTGCTTTAGGGACAATTACTTTTAATCCTGGTGAAACTAGCAAAACTCTTAGTATTAGTGTCATCGGTGATAACAAAGCTGAAACCAACGAGACATTTTCTGTCAATCTTTTGGGTGCGACAAATTCCACAATTCTTGATAGTTTAGGAGTTGCTAACATCATTGATGATGACAACCAACCAACTATCACTATCTCGGATATCTCTGTTACTGAAGGCAATACAGGTACAACAACTAACGCTAATTTTACTATCAGTCTTTCTAATCCTAGTTCTCAACAGATTACTGTAAATTACAACACGAGTGATGGCACTGCTCAACTTGCTGATTCTGATTACAACTCTGCTTTTGGGACAATTACTTTTAATCCTGGGGAAACGAGCAAAGTTATTAGTATTGGCGTCATAGGTGATAACCAAACTGAAACCGACGAGACATTTTCCGTCAATCTTTTGACTGCGACAAATGCTGCGATCGCAGATAGTTTAGCAGTTGCTACCATCATCAACGATGATAACCAACCAACTATCAATATCTCAGATGTTTCGGTCACTGAAGGCAACATAGGTACAACAACTAATGCTAACTTTACTATCAGTCTTTCTAATCCCAGTTATCAGCAAATTACTGTAAATTACCACACGAGTGATAGTACTACTGATGCTGCTGACTCTGATTACAATTCGGCTTTAGGGACGATTACTTTTAATCCTGGTGAAACCACTAAAACCCTTAGCATTGGTGTTGTAGGCGATAACAAATTTGAAACTGACGAGACATTTTCTGTCAATCTTTTGGGTGCGACAAATGCTGCGATCGCAGATAGCTTAGGAGTTGCTACCATCATCAACGATGATAATCAACCAACTATCACTATCTCGGATGTCTCAGTTTCTGAAGGCAATACAGGCACAACAAATAATGCTAACTTTACTATCAGTCTTTCTAATCCCAGTTATCAGCCGATTACTGTAAATTACAACACGAGTGATGGTACTGCTAACGCTGCTGACTCTGATTACAATTCGGCTTTAGGGACGATTACTTTTAATCCTGGCGAAACCAGCAAAACTCTTGGTATTGGTGTCATAGGTGATAACAAAACTGAAACTGACGAGACATTTTCTGTCAATCTTTTGGGTGCGACAAACGCCGCGATCGCAGATAGTTTAGGAGTTGCTAGCATCATTGATGATGACAACCCAACAACTGTCAGTATCTCGGATGTCTCAATAGCTGAAGGTAACACAGGCACAATAACTAATGCCAACTTTATCGTCACTCTTTCCGCACCGAGTTTGCAGCAGGTTACTGTTAATTACAACACAAGTGATGGCACTGCGAAAACTTCTGACTCTGATTACAACCCTGCTTCCGGGACGATAGTTTTCAATCCTGGCGAAACCAGCAAAACTCTTGGTATTGGTGTCATAGGTGATAACAAAGCTGAAACCAACGAGACATTTTCTGTTAATCTCTTCGGTGCTACAAACACCACAATTACTGATAGTTTGGGAGTGGCTACTATCACAAATGATGACGAACCTCCAGCCATTAGCATTGCAGATGTATCAGTCAAAGAAGGCACAACAGGGATGACAACTAATGCTAATTTTGTCGTCACTCTCTCTAATGAATTTTATCAAAGGGTGATTGTAAATTACAGTACGAGTGATGGTACCGCTAAAGAATCTGACTCGGATTACAATTTTGGGCTGGGGACAATTATTTTCAACCCTGGCGAAACTAGCAAAGTTATTAGTATTGGCGTCAGAGGTGATAATAAAGTTGAACCCAATGAAACATTTTTTGTCAATATCTATGGTGCAGCAAATGCCATATTTAATAATAACCAAGGAGTTGGCACAATCAAGAATGATGACTAATTGTGATTGAGCAGAACATTAGCGATCGCTGCAATTATCCCAGCCCAGAGTAATCGTTAGGAAAATACTTATATTATAAGTTGCGCCTTGTGAATTTTAGCGTCCAGCTTTTTGTTTTTAAAGTATTAATTATGACAATATTTGTATAGCCGTAGTCAGATAGGTTAGGACATAATGACAAACGTGAAAGCTAGGAATAGTAATAGTTTTACCTCTTGCCTTCTGCCTCCTGCTATACTTGTTTGTAGTTGGAATAGCATTTTAAAATACAGGATTAAGCCATTCTCAAAAAAATTTATCCAAAAATCAAATATTCAGTAAAATTACGTATGCAGATTGAAGTCTTCTCAATGAAAGTAGAATTAGCCCATACAGGAGAAGACCGTGACGCTCTTAAATGAAGCTCAAGTAGAGCAATTAAAGGAAATAACCACACGCTTGCGACAAGTCAGACAAGAAAAATCTATCCGTATAGAAGAAATAGCCTCTCAGACAATGCTTCGAGTAGGTATTTTGCAAGCTTTAGAAGAAGATCGATTTGAAGAATTGCCTGAGCCAATTTTTCTTCAAGGATTCATCCGTCGTTATGGAGATGCTTTAGGGCTGGATGGAAATGCTTTATCGTACAGCCTTATAACTAATGTTGTCTGTCAAGACTCCAAAAATGCTCGTAATAATTCAGACAACAAACAAAATACATACATACCTCTTATTCTGATTTATCTTTTATTATTGGTTGGTGCATCTGTTGGTCTTCTTCATATACTTAATCCACAGCTTACAGCTGAATCCCTGACTCCAGAAGACAATAATCAACAGTCAATAGTCAGTAATCAAACTAACAAATGACCAAAAAGTTAAAGGAAGTGGAGAGACGCGATTAATCGCGTCTGTACCGAGTAAAAGAAAAGAATTAAACCAATTCGCAATTCGCTTTTTCGCCCATTCGCAATTACGTGTTGTAACGGGGATAAAGACAAGAGCCACAACACTTGCGGCTTGATAGAAGCCGGGGATTTAAACCCCTACACTTTGTTAATAACCAATGACAAATGACCAATGACAAATGACAATTTTCAAGATATTTGCGGTTTACGCAGATGCCAAGTAGTAGATTGCTCATAAGCATAAGCTACCTGAAACAAGAGGTCTTCTCGCAGCACATTGCCAATTAGCTGTAATCCTATCGGTAGCCCTTGATCGTCAAAACCACATGGCAAACTTAAACTGGGTAAACCAGCAAGATTTACAGGAATAGTCATCAAGTCAGTTAAATACATACTCAAGGGGTCAGTAGTTTTTTCCCCTGCTTTGAATGCTGTAGTCGGAGATGTGGGACAAACTAACACATCAACCGCGTCAAAAGCCTTTTCAAAGTCTTGCTTAATCAAGGTGCGGACTTTTTGCGCTTTCAGGTAGTAAGCGTCATAATAACCAGCCGAAAGGGCATAGGTGCCAATCATAATCCGGCGTTTAACTTCTGTACCAAAACCGGCTGCACGGGTACGAGTATACATTGATAGCAGATTATCTGCATCAGGAGCGCGATACCCATATTTAACGCCATCGTAACGAGCTAGGTTTGCTGATGCTTCTGATGGGGCGATGATGTAGTAGGTGGGTAAACCATAACGAAAGCGGGGACAAGAAATTATATGAATTTCCGCTCCCAAACTTTGTAGTTGATCTACTGCTTTGGTAACAGCTTGTTCCACTACAGAGTCTAAACCTTCACCAAAAGTTTCTTTAATGATACCAATTCTTAGCTGACCTCTGGGTTTGAAGTTTGGTTTTAAATTAGCAGCATAGTTAGGAATGGCAACTTTCAGGCTGGTAGAGTCTTTGGGATCGTAACCTGCGATCGCACTTAATAATATTGCGGCATCTTCTACCGTATTTCCAAATGGCCCAATTTGATCCAAAGATGAAGCGTAAGCTACCAAACCATAACGAGAAACCAAACCATAAGTGGGTTTCATTCCCACTACACCGCAGAAAGATGCAGGTTGCCGAATCGAACCGCCAGTATCAGAACCAAGAGCAACTACACATTCTTGGGCCGCCACCGCCGCCGCCGAACCCCCCGAAGAACCACCTGGAACTCTTGACAAATCCCAAGGATTAGCCGTGACTTGATAGGCAGAGTTTTCTGTGGAACTACCCATTGCAAACTCATCCAAGTTGGTTTTACCGAGCATTACTGCCCCAGCATCTGCCAGTTTTTGCGTCGCTGTTGATTCATAAGGCGGCACAAAATTTTCCAAAATCCGGGAGGCGCATGTGGTAGGAACTCCCTTAGTACACATATTGTCCTTGATACCCACAGGAATGCCCGCTAGCAGCCCAATTTCTTCTCCTGCGGCAATTTTGGCATCCACAGCACCTGCCTGCTCTAATGCCCGATCTGCCGTCACATATAAAAAGCTGTGCAATTTCGGCTCTAACGCTTGAATGCGCTCTAAAGCTTCTTGGGTAATTTCAACGGCAGAACGTTCTTTTTTAACCAGCTGTTGGTGCAACTCGCGGATGGATGCCATGATTGCTCTCTTTGATGACTCAAGTCATTGATTCTAGTACATATTGGTCAAAATTGGGTATTAGACCTCTTGCAAAAGTCCCCTAAACCCCACCCTCAGCCCCTCCCCGCTTGCGGGGAGGGGAGACTTTGACGTAAGTCAAAGGCGGGGTGGGGTTCTTATTTTGGATTTATGCAAGAAGTCTATTGGTTATTGGGCATTGGGCATTGCTTATTCTCCTCTGCTTTCCATTCCCCATTCATTTGACAAAGCGGATTAATATGTATTGAAATGTGTTTAATAAATTTTGAAAAACAGCAAATACATGGCTATCAACCGTCTGTTGAATAGTTTGCCAAAGTTTTCTACATTGACCACTTTTGTGTAAGAGTATAGCAGTGTTTTCTAATGATATAATTTTGTATTACCACCTTATTAATACTACAAACTTCATAATTTTATCAATTCCACAAAATTTTTCGAGGTAAGGTAGGATGATAAAAATAGCCACACGTAAATATTTAGGCAAACAAAATGTTTATGACATTGGGGTTGAGCGTGACCATAATTTTGCAATCAAAAATGGCTTAATAGCTGCTAATTGTTTCAATAAATCTCATTCTACAGCCTATGGTTATGTAACTTATCAAACAGCATATTTAAAAGCTAATTACCCGTTGGAATATATGGCGGCACTGTTAACAGCAAACAGTGGTGATACCGATAAGGTACAGAGATACATTACTAACTGTACAAATATGGGCATTTCCATAGATCCGCCAGATATTAATCGTTCTGGCGTTGATTTTACGCCAACAGCAGGTAAGATTCTGTTTGGATTTTCGGCGGTGCGTAACGTGGGACAAAATGCGATCGCTTGTATTTTAGAAGCGAGAAAAGAGACAGGAGAGTTTAAATCACTCGCTGATTTTTGTGATCGCGTCGATTTGCGTGCTGTTAACCGCCGAACCCTGGAGTCGTTGATTTACTGTGGAGCCTTTGACAAAATTGAATCCAACCGCCAACAGTTAATTAACGACTCAGAATTAGTGTATGATTGGGCACAATCTCGTGCGAAAGATAGAGCTAGTGGTCAAGGGAATCTATTTGATTTATTGGGCGACGGCTTTTCTTCGACTCAGAATCAAAGAGCAAGTAATGCCTTTGAAAATGCTCCAAAATCTAAACCTATAATGGATTTTACCCCACAGGAAAAGTTACAAAAGGAGAAAGAATTACTAGGCTTTTATGTATCAGATCATCCCCTGAAATCCTTACGGCAAATAGTACCACTTTTGACTCCAATTAACCTTTCCCAACTGGCAGATCAAAGAGAAGAAACGAGGCTTTGTGCAGTTGTGATGTTAAATAACGTCAAAAAAGTGGTGACAAAAAAAGGCGATCAGATGGCAATCTTGCAAATAGAAGACCTAACTACACAATCGGAAGCTGTAGTTTTTCCGAAAACTTATGAACGTATTAGTTCCATACTCCAAGTTGATACTAGATTGATTATTTGGGGAAAAGTAGATCGACGTGACGAGCAAACTCAATTTATTCTTGAAGATGCAGAACCAGTGGAAACAGTACAAATGGTGATGGTGGAGTTAAATCCCCAGCAAGCAGGTAATATGGATTACTTACATCGCTTGAAAACAATTTTACAAGACCATTCAGTAGACAAAGAAAAGGCAAAAATGCCAGTGATTGGAATTATCCAAACTGAAACTGATCGTAAACTTGTTCGCTTAGGTTGGCAATTTTGTGTACAAGATTCTCGAATAACTGTTCAAGCTTTGCAAAACGCCAGTTTTCCTGCTCATATAAAATCCCTGACTGGTAGCTGACACCAGAAGTGAAAAATCCACCAATACTGAAAAGCAAGTTAAAAATTAGTTTTATTGACCTGTCAACAGTAAATTACCTTAAGTATTCAGGATTTTAATCGTTTTTTTAGTTACTTATGCGGATGATAATTTCCTTTAGGTAGTGGTATCTTTTTATGCTAACACCCTGAAGGCTGCGACCGGGGGAAGGAGTTATAACTTGATGATCGTAAATGAGCTACATAGATTTGTTTCATACTGTAAAAAAATTCAACCCCAAACTCACGATGACATTCAAAAATTTTTTGAAGGAGTAATATTATTTCCTTATGATAAGGAACTTCTATTGCAAGCTTATTTATTTCTGAATATTAAAGAATTGTTTCCCTCGTGCGCTGAATTGCTGTTATTTGAAAAGTCTCCAATTTCAGATTATACAGATTTAGGAAAGTGCGATTTTGTCTTCCTGACTTTTAAAGGTAGTCTGTTTTTAATTGAAACTAAGTTTATTGATACAGAAGCAACTGGAGCAACAGAACGAAAAAGAAGAAATAAGCATAGAAACAAGGTATTTGAGCAAGTTATTACTTTAAAAGGTCGATTTAGCGAATATTGGAATATGAGGCTAGATCAATTAGAGTGCGGGGTTTTCACAACAGATGCAGAAGTTGCTTGGCGAGGAAATGATGTGAATGTCACATCTAAATCAATATCTATAGATAAGCTCGAACAATGGCGAAGAAGTTATCACAGTAGGGAAAAATTTTTATCTCATCAAGATGGGTCAAAGTTTGAAAAGAAGGTGAATTTGAAAGGTTGAACTAAGACCCAAATATAGTTATTACCCTGAATGGTGTATGGGGCATAAAAGTAATTAACAATGCCACATACACCAACCCAGATAAATTATCTGGGTTTTCCTTCCCATCAATCTTTACTGCCAAACATAGATAAGGACAAACAAAATAATCCAGATAACATCGACGAAGTGCCAAAACAATGAGGTTGCATTGACGCCGTAGTGACCTGTATCGTAATTGCCAGGTAGGAAAGAACGTACCAAAATTATTAACTGCAACAAAATACCTGTAAAAACGTGCAAACCGTGGAAGCCTGTAAGCAGATAGAAGGTTCCACCAAATACCCCGGAGGTGAAACCAAAGGCGAGGCCGTTCCATTCAATCGCTTGGCCAACTAAAAAGTAAGTTCCCATTGCCATTGTTGCCAAGAGAAATAGGCGAAATTTTACTAAGTCGTGGCGTTGAAGGGCGCGTTCTGCTAAGTAAATTACAAAGCTACTAGCAACAAGAATTACTGTGTTGATTGCCGGTTCTTTTACTTCTAGTCCAGAAACACCTGCTGGTAGCCAGTTAGGTGTTGTTGTTTTGTAGATGGCATATCCGGCGAAAAAACTCAAGAAAATGACGCTTTCTGATAGGAGGAAGACAATGAAGCCAAACATCTTGTTGCCTTCTTCGTCGTGGCTGTGTTCTGCGCTTGTATGGGGCAATTCGTGGGAATTGATATAGCTGTCCATTTTGGTTTTTGAGGGATGAATTTGAAACGCAAAGGTACGCAAAGGGAAGCGCAGAGGTACGCGGAGGGTTTTTGTGTCTTCTTGATGTTTGGCGTTATTCTGGGAGGTTGGCTGTCAAGGGTTCTGATTTGCCGTAGCCGTAGGGTTCGGAGATGATGATGGGAGTTTCTTCAAAGTTTTCTACTGGGGGTGGTGAAGAAACTAACCACTCTAGTCCAATTGCTCGCCAAGGGTTAGCGGGTGCTTTCTCGCCTTGCATCCAAGAAATTACCATGTTGAAAATGAAGGGTAAGGTGGACATTCCTAATAGGAATCCGCCGAGGCTGGCGATGATGTTCCAGAATTGATACTCTGGGGCGTAGGAAGCAACTCGGCGTAACATCCCTTGCAATCCCAATGGGTGCATGGGCAAAAAGTTGAGATTGGTGCCGATGAAGGCTAACCAGAAGTGGATTTTACCCCAACTTTCGGAGTACATCCGCCCAGTCATTTTGGGGAACCAGTGATAGATGGCAGCAAATAAGCCCATCGTCACGGTGCCGTAGAGGACATAGTGGAAGTGACCGACTACAAAGTAAGTGTTGTTAACGTGGACATCCACAGGCACAGAGGAAAGCATGATGCCTGTGATACCTGCGAAGACAAACATTACCAATGCACCCAAGGCGAACAGCATCGGTGTATGTAGTCGCAGTTTACCGCCCCAAATAGTTGCCACCCAAGCAAATACTTTGATTCCTGTGGGGACAGATACACACATTGTCGTCAGCATGAAAATCAACCGCATCCAGCCAGGTGTACCGCTGACGTACATGTGGTGTACCCAAACAATACCGCTAACTACGGCAATCAAGATGGATGAAACGGCAACTACTTTGTAACCAAATAGGGGTTTACGTGAATAAACTGGGAAGATTTCCGAGAAAATCGCAAAGACGGGCAAAATAATCACGTAAACGGCGGGGTGGGAGTAGAACCAGAAGTAATGCTGGAACATAACCGGATTGCCACCCTTGGCGGGGTCGAAAAAGGCGGTACCAACCGTGAGGTCGAGTAGCAGCATCACCGCACCAGCTGTCAGTGCAGGTAGTCCGAATAGTTGGATAATCTGGGCGCTAAACACTCCCCAGACAAACAAGGGCATCCGAAAGAAGCCCATTCCTGGGGCCCGCATCTTGACGATGGTGGTGACAAAGTTGACTGCCCCCATAATTGAGGATACGCCAGATATTGCTACCGCCAAGAGCCAGATAACTTGACCATTAATTAAGTTACCCGTGGGATTCTGGAGACTGACTGGCGGGTAAGACCACCAGCCGGCTTGGGCTGGGCCACCAGGAACAAAGAAGCTACCCATCATCAAAATCCCAACTACTGGCACCATCCAAAAGGCGACGGCATTCAGGCGGGGAAATGCCATATCTCGCGCCCCAATCATCAGGGGTACTAGATAGTTGGCAAAACCAACCAGTGAGGGAAATGTCCACAAAAACAGCATCACAGTGCCGTGCATGGTGAACATACCGTTGTAGACGGTGCGATCAACTAAATCTGATTCGGGTGTCATCAATTCTCCCCGCATCACCATCGCAAAGATACCGCCGACGAGAAAGAAGAAGAATGAGGTAACAAGATACTGGATACCAATAACTTTATGGTCGGTACTAAAGCTGAAGTATTCTTTCCAGCTACTCAAAGATTCGTGGTTAGGCTTCTCATCAGGGAGAAGGATGCCTTCAATAGGAATATTAGTCATCGGTTACTTTCCTTTCAACCAGGAGAATTGACTAGAGGAGGTGCAGCAGGTGGAACTGTAACCCAACCAGTTTGGACTGATTGATTGGATGTTTGGGCATACTCAGAAGCTGCTTGATTATTTGCTAGGGATGGCTTTTGGGTTGCAGCTTGCGCTAGCCACTGCTGATAATCTTCAGGAGATTCAACGATTACATTCGCTTGCATCGTCGCAAAGTATGTGCCGCTATATTGGGAATCCGTTAATCGATATTGTCCGGGAAGGATGGGAGTAAATTCAAAGTCGATCGCATGGTTAGGAATAATATCCTGCTTGAGGCGGAACGCAGGAATATAGAAGCCGTGCAAAACATCCTGTGATTTCAGTGCTAAACGTATCCGGCGATCGCTTGGTAAATGCAATTCGGTAGTGGTAATATCTGTTTCTGGGTAGTGAAAAACCCACGCCCACTGTTTAGCTAGTACGTCAATTTTCTCAACGGGTTCTGCTAAGGCGTTAGCTGGTGCTGCATAAGCTGATTCCATTGCCAGGGGATTATGCAGATGAACTAGTTCTGATGGGCCTTGAATTCCCATTTGTTCGTAAACTTGGTAGCTATAGCCTGCAATCCAAAATACCAAGAGAATTGGGATTGCTGTCCAGACAACTTCTAAGGTGACATTACCTTCAATCGGAGGGCCGTCAGTGAAGTCATCTTTGACTGCTCGATGGAAGATTACAGAATACATCAGAGTACTTGTTACTCCCAAGAAGATGAAGGCACCGAGGGTTACTAAGAAACTAATCAAATCATCAATGAGTTGGGATTCGGCTGCTGCTTGGGGAGGAAGCCAGGAGTAAGCCTGCTTGCCGATCCAGAGACTGGTAGAAGTCACTGCGATCGCGCCTGTAAGCAGCGTTAAAATATTTAAAATCTTCTGGATTTTCATCATTGGTTATTGGGCATTGGGCATGGGGCATTGGGCATGGGGCATTGGTCATTGGGCATTGGGCATTGGTCATTGGTCATTGGGCATTGGGCATTGGTCATTGGGCATTGGTCATTGGGCATTGGGCATTGGTCATTGGTTAATAACTTTAAATAAATGACAAATGACAAAAGACAAAGGACAAATGACAAATGACTATTTGAGTGTTGTATTGAGGTCTTGACCTAATCGCAGCAAATTATCTGCTGTATTGTGTACACCAAATTCGGTGGCTAGTTGCGCTCCTAGTGTGCCGTGGATGTACATAATGAACATGATTGCTATGCCTGCGAACAGATAGATCCATTGCACTTCTCTATCTGTCTGTTTATATTCTTGTTTGCCCCAAACGAAGCGCTGCCATGATCTCCAGACGGTCATGCCAACAATCAGCGCTAATAACAACACACCACCCACACCATGCCAAAGCATAGTTTCCATTGCCTGTAATCCCCAGGCACTCTTCATATCAGCTGGTGGTGCTGCCAATAGCATTTCGTAAAAGCCTGCTCCCACTGTGAAAAATGTGATGATGCTGGCAGCTAACATGTTGTACCAGCCAACAGCAAATAAGTTGTCACGTTCCACAGTAATTGCCAAAAATTTGAAGACCCATTTTTCAAAGGGAAAGAGAACACCAACAATATCAAAAGTCATCCCAATGATAAACAAACCTATTGTCAGATGGACTAAGTTGGGATGAATGGGAATTGTGTAAGGTAATCCGTTTGCGCCTAGAGAATTGGTTAATTGGTTAATTAATTCTGAGTTCATCGCAACACACCATCCTTTATTGCTTCCACAACTGGCACGGTATGCAATCCATATACCCAAACAAGTTCATCGCCGAGATATACTTGTAAACCAACTATCAAGGTTAAAATTAGTCCGGCTCCCAAATAATAAATCGATACTTTTTGCGGATTACGGGCACGAATTACATAGCGCCAAGCTGTAATCGCTGTGATAATTCCTGAAAGCGACCAACCAATTAGCGTATGTAAATTTAGCACCGATTTCGCTAGGCTATAAGGCTGTGCTAATCCCGCTTCAAACTGACCAAAAATAATCGCAACGAAGATAGCGATCGTGGCAACTAACATATTCCACCAACTCACCTCAAAAAGACCGGATTTACCAGTAAAATAGCCAATTACATCGCAGAAGAAGGAAAACAACACCATCGCAATTACGAAGTGGACAACGATGGGATGAATCGTATCTGGATAGGGCAAATTGTGGTCGTTCAAGGATGTCAAATACTCAATCATCGTCTTCTCCTGGACATATCTACCGCACTTTGGTCAATCAATTTTGGATTTTGGATTGGCGATCGCGCAGTCTTAGCGAGCGTCTTTTAGATTTATTCCGTCCCAGACGAAATATAAACTAGAAGACCTAATCAAAAATCTAAAATCGCTAATCAAACTTCAATAATTGATGGACACTCACTAACATCACCACAAGTATCCATCCATAATTGACCGAATTCTGTTCAATATCTGCGCGGTGCAATACGCTTAATCATGTCTTAGCTTTTTGTAGCAAAATTTGGTTAAATTGCCTACATGAAATAATTTTGGTTTTGATTCATTTCCTTATGCCAATAGTCTGCAACAGCAATTCTTGATGTAGCTAAATCAAATCGCTGTCGTTTGTTGATTTGCTTAACCTATCTTTTAGCTTAAGTAAATTTTTATGAATTGTCAAAACAATTAAAATTAAACTTTTAAAAGTTAGTTATCTAACAAAAAAATGTTTTCATAATGTATTTGTTTTGGCATTATTTTAAAATCATAAAACTCCAAACATAAAATTTATCTGTAAGATTTTTCACAATAATTAAATATTTGTTTGTGATGCAAATAACAAAAATGTTTGAACCACTCAAAAAGCTTCTTAAAATAAGGAAAGGAAGGAATCAAGTTAAGTCAGAACCAAGAAATACAGCTTATTGCAACAGGTTCCCTTTTTTCTCCAATATTTCCAATATTATTTTCATAATTCTTTCATTTTTACCTTAGTTCTGCTAAAGTGAGACAAAAGTGAGAAGATTATGAAATTGCTATAATGAGATTTAATATCAATAACTTTCAGATGCAACTACCGCAGTACGGGCAAAAATTAGTTATAGTGTCTGGGCTGCTATTGGGGCTATGTTTGGGTGGGTGTAACCCGTCAACCTCCAATTCTCAACCACAGTTAAGTGCAAACCCAGCTACAAGTGCCACCACCAACCTAGATAAAAAAGGTAAAAAAGTAGTTCTTACAACCTTTACAGTCATTGCAGATATGGCGCAAAATGTGGCAGGAGACAAGGCGATTGTTGAATCTTTGACCAAACCAGGGGCGGAAATTCATGGTTACGAACCAACTCCTAGCGATTTGGTGAGGGCGCAAAAAGCAGACCTAATTTTGAATAATGGTCTGAATTTAGAGCGTTGGGCACAAAAATTGTATAATAGCGTTCCTAATGTACCTCACGTTACCTTAAGTGAGGGAATTAAACCTGTAGAAATTACGGAGGATGCCTACAAAGGGAAACCTAATCCCCATGCTTGGATGTCACCACAAAATGCTTTGATTTATGTAGAAAATATTCGTAAGGCATTAGTTAATTTGGACTCAGCGAATGCAGAGACTTATAACACCAATGCCAAAGCATACAGTCAAAAGATTAAGGAAGTTGATGAGAAACTGCGAAAAGCCGTGTCGGTAGTTCCAGCAGACAAGCGCTATATGGTAAGCTGCGAAGGTGCATTCTCATACGTCACCCGCGATTATGGCTTGAAAGAAGCTTATCTCTGGGCAGTCAACTCTGAACAACAAGCTACTCCCAAACAGCTAGAAAAAGTCATTGATATAGTAAAAAAAAATAAAATACCTGTAGTTTTCTGTGAAAGTACAGTAAATGATGGAGCGCAACGTCAGGTAGCGAAAGAATCAGGAGCAAGGTTTGGTGGAGTATTTTACGTTGATTCCCTGTCTCCAGCAAATGGGCCAGCACCGACTTATCTCAAGTTGCTAGAACTTAATATTACTACTCTAACTCAGGGATTAGAGAAAAAATGAGCAAGTATGCAAGAATAAATTTAATTATTTCAAATTAGCTTGTAGTAAGGACTTTAGTCCTGTTTTGTTCTCTGGAAAACGTTAAGTGTTTACAAATGGGGATAGAGCCGCTCACTACAAAATATTGATTAATCTTAGAGGTGATTTTTAGTGAAATCTATTAGTATTGATGTTGAAAATTTGACAGTTGCTTACCACGGCAAAGTTGCTTTACATGGTGCTTATTTGCAAATTCAAGCAGGTTCAATTAGTGGTTTAGTGGGAATGAATGGTAGTGGTAAATCAACCCTATTTAAAGCGATTATGGGTTTTTTGAAGCCAGTTAGAGGGCGGGTTTTGATTAACGGTTTACCGATAAAAACTGTACAGAAAAAAAGCTTGGTTGCTTATGTACCACAGTCAGAAGAGGTAGATTGGAATTTTCCTGTCAGTGTCCATGATGTGGTGATGATGGGACGCTATGGATACATGAATATACTGCGAATTCCGTCGGCGAAAGATCAAAGAGTGGTGAGGGAGAGTTTGGAGAGAGTGCAAATGTGGTCGATGCGCGATCGCCAAATTGGAGAACTCTCTGGTGGACAAAAAAAACGTGCCTTTCTCGCTCGAGCTTTAGCACAACAAGGAACAGTTTTACTATTAGATGAACCTTTCACTGGGGTAGATATCAAAACAGAAAAAGCGATGATTGACTTATTGCTGGAATTGCGAGAAGAAGGTCATACAATTTTAATTTCTACCCATGATTTAGCGTCTATCACTACTTTCTGTGACCAAGTAGTACTCATTAATCGTACTATTTTAGCTTATGGTGATACATCCGAAGTCTTCACGGAAGAAAATCTATCACGCACTTTTGGCGGTTCTCTTGGAGATTTATCTCTCAGCAAAAGTCAGATAATCCGTGGAAATCAAAATGAATCTGATTGATTACTAATTAATATTGTTAAAAATATGAATACTCTTGCATTCTTAGACTGGTTAACCACCCCCCTACAGCATGAATTTATGGTGAAGGCAATTTGTGTAAGTGCTTTAGTCGGGGTGGTCTGTTCTGTTTTATCTTGTTTTATGACCCTCAAAGGTTGGGCATTAATGGGAGATGCTGTTTCTCATGCGGTAATGCCTGGGGTAGTAATTGCTTATGTTTTAAATATCCCTTTTGCTGTGGGTGCTTTTGTCTTTGGGGTGGGTTCAGTTATTGCGATCGGTTATATCAAAGCGAAGACGAGAATTAAGGAAGATACTGTCATCGGACTTGTATTTACAGGATTTTTCGCTCTTGGCTTGGTACTAGTTTCCAAAACTCCAAGCAGCGTAGACTTGACGCACATTTTGTTTGGAAATGTCTTGGGTATTTCTAATGAAGACATTATCCAAACGGTGATTATTAGCGTAATTACTTTAGTAACAATAGCTGTTTTACGCAAAGACCTACTATTATTTTGTTTTGACCCCACTCATGCACGTTCCATCGGCTTGAATACAGGAGCGTTACACTATATTTTACTATCATTACTATCGCTAACTGCTGTCGCCGGACTTCAGACAGTGGGAATTATTCTGGTTGTCGCTATGTTAGTTACTCCAGGAGCAACGGCTTATTTATTAACAGACCGTTTCGACCACATGATACTAATTGCAATGGCATCGGGAGTATTTTCTAGTGTCATCGGGACTTACATCAGCTATCATATCGATGGTGCAACAGGGGGTTGCATAGTTGTGTTGCAAACCTTGTTGTTTGTCATAGCAATGATTTTTGCACCTAAACATGGGTTACTGGTAAGAGCAAAGAAGCAAGAAAACACTGACTGATTCAGTATGAAATAGCCTTTGCTATTTACATAACCCACATTCTGCCGGTGTGAGGGCGAAACAAGTGTCGTTTAAAATTGTGGTAATTGGTACTTCTTTAGGCGGATTATCAGCATTGAAAATTGTCTTGGGCAATTTACCAGCAGACTTCCCTGTGCCGATCGCGATCGTGCAACACCGTCATAAAGAGTCTAGCAACACACTCCAGGATTTATTACAAGAATCCACTTTGTTGAAAATTCGAGAAGTGGAAGATAAGGACGAAATCCTACCGAGACATATCTACATAGCCCCAGCAGATTATCATTTACTGGTTGAACTAGGTCACTTTGCTCTTTCGACTGATGAGCCTGTTTCTTATGCTAGACCATCTATTGATGTGCTGTTTGAGTCGGCAGCCGATGTCTACACAGAGGAAGTTATTGGTGTAATATTGACAGGAGCAAACCAAGATGGTATGCAAGGTCTTAAAAAAATAAAAGCGCGGGGAGGAATTACTATTGTACAAGAACCTACCACAGCAGAAAGCGACATTATGCCAGAGGCAGCAATTTCTGCTATTACAGTAGACTGGATTTTGACACTCTCAAACATTGCTTCCCAGATGGTCAAGCTTTGTCAATTATCACAGAAATAAACCGATGCAGATGGAACCCAAAGTCAACATCCTCCTAGTAGATGATAAACTAGAAAATTTGCTGGCACTAGAGGCAATCCTAGAAAAATTAGGGGAGAATCTCGTGAGAGCTACTTCCGGGGAAGAAGCTTTGAGGTGTCTGCTGCATCAAGACTTTGCGGTGATTTTGCTGGATGTGCAAATGCCAGGGATCGATGGTTTTGAAACTGCTACCTTAATTCGCAATCGGGGGCGATCGCGTCATACTCCAATTATCTTTCTCACCGCCTTTAGTACTAACGACCAAATGCTGTTTAAAGGCTATGCCTTGGGTGCTGTTGATTATCTGCTCAAACCACTAGACCCCAATATCTTGACTTCTAAAGTCACAGTATTTGTAGAACTATTTAAGAAAACAGAAGCCATCAAGCAACAAACAGCGCAACTGGTAGTTGTGAATACCGAACTCAGGCAAAGTGAAGAACGATTCCGATCGCTAAGTACCTGCTCACCGGTTGGCATTTTTGAAACTGATACTGAAGGCAACTGTAAATATACTAATCCCCGTTATCAGGCAATTTGTGGCTTGAAAGCGTCAGAGAGTTTAGAAAAGAGATGGCTGGAATCTGTACATCCAGAAGATAGAGAACGAGCGATCGCTGGTTGGTCTACTTACATTTGTGAAGGTCGGGAATACTTAGAAGAATTTCGCTTTCAAGTTGCTCACAGTAACATTCGTTGGGTTCAAGTTCGCTCATCACCGATGCTTTCCAGTCAAGGAGACTTATTGGGTTATGTAGGCACTCTTGAAGATATTACCGAACGCAAGCAAGCAGAAGAAGTCCGCGCTCAAGTGATTCGCGAACAAACGGCAAGGCAGGAAGCAGAAGCCGCGAATCGGATGAAAGATGAGTTTCTAGCTGTTCTCTCCCACGAACTGCGCACGCCTCTAACCTCAATGCTTGGCTGGTCAAAAATCCTCCGTGCCAAGAAACTTGACGAAAAAGCCACTTCCCGCGCTTTGGAGGCGATCGAACGCAACGCCATATCTCAAATGCAACTAATTGAGGATATCTTGGACGTATCCCGGATTATCCGTGGTCAGTTGCGGTTAAACGTATCGGCAGTGAATCTAATCTCGGTGATGGAGGCAGCTTTAGAGGCAGTGCGTCCCCTAGCAGAGCCAAAAGATATTCAATTAAATACTGTGCTGGATACTTCGATCGGGTCAGTCTATGGCGATCCAGTCCGTTTACAGCAAATTGTCTGGAATCTACTAACTAATGCAATAAAGTTTACCCCTAAAGGTGGTAGGGTAGAAGTCAGGCTCTCAAAGCATTTTGGATTGCCGATTTCAGACTTTGGTGTGAGTGCTACTTCCACAAGGCTCAGTACAACCCAGTCGAAGGATTTTGGATTTGAATCTGATAGTGAAAATTTAGACTCTTCAAACACTGGAGAAAGCAATAATCTAAAATCCGTCTTGGAAAATTCTGATGGTCGGGAGCCGAGCCTTAAACTTTCCGCAAAATCTCAAAATTCAAAATCTCACTACGCCCAAATTCAAGTTATCGATACAGGTATTGGTATCAGTTCCGAGTTTTTACCCAAAGTATTTGAGCGTTTTCGGCAAGCAGACAGCACCACAACGCGATCGCACAATGGATTAGGACTAGGGTTAGCGATCGTCCGTCATCTAGTAGAACTACACAAGGGGACAATTTTTGCCCAAAGTTTAGGCACTGGGCAAGGAGCAACCTTTACTGTAAGACTACCACTCTTACAAGAGAATAGGGGAAATAGAGAAGCAACAGGAAAAATTTCCTCCTCTATAGCATCGACGCCGCTTGCTGGATTAAGAGTTTTAGTTGTAGATGATGAAACAGATAGCCGTAACTTTCTCAGTTTTATGTTTGAGGAGTATGGGGCTTTTGCCACTGCGGTAGGATCAGTTGATGAAGCCCTAGTAGTACTTGAACAAGCAAAACCAGATATCCTGATTAGCGACATCGGTATGTCAGAGCAAGATGGTTATACATTAATTAGGAAACTGCGCTCTTTAGAACCAGAAAAAGGCGGACGCATCCCGGCGATCGCTTTAACAGCATACACGCGAGAGGAAGACCGCTTGGAAGCGCTAAGAGCAGGGTTTCAGCAGCATTTATCTAAGCCAATTGACCCCAATAAGTTGATTTCTACGGTTGTCAATGTATTAGAACTGCCTATTGAAGTTCCAGTGAGTTGATTGGGACTGGGGAAATGAGGGAGATGAGGGAGTGGAAAAGCAGGGGAGCAGGGGAGCAGGGGAGCAGAGGAGCAAGGGAGACAAGGTGACAAGAGGTAAGAACTTGCAACAAGTCTTTCCCCTTGTCCCCAATTCTCCTTGTCCCCTTGTCCTCTTCTCCATGCCCAATGCCCAGTCCCCAGTCCCCAATCCCAATTAAGACAAAGTTAAAGCATGTTTTTTGAGTTCGTCTAGAGAAACCACTTCCAAAGCTCTAGCATGGGTTGCTGAAAGTATTACAGGTGGAGCAACGCCAGCTTCTAGAGCTTCTTGCCAGCGAGAAGCACACAAACACCAGCGATCGCCAGGTTTCAATCCAGGAAAATTAAAATCGGGAACTGCTGTGCTGAGGTCGTTCCCCTGCGATTTGGTGAACTCCAAGAATTCTGATGTCACTTGGGCACATACGACATGCGACCCGAAATCCTGACCACCTGTACGACAAAAACCGTCGCGGTAAAACCCAGTCACAGGAGAAGTACAGCAAACCTCTAGGTTTCCATCGATTACATTTTTAGCGTCTGTCATCGTTAATTCGTTGTACTTGATTTTTCCACTTGATATAAGCTTATATTTATTGTCAATTCCCTGCTTGAATTAAAATCGCTATCTCTAATTAAACCGCGTCCACCTTGAAAACTGTAGTTCTTTCTGTATGAAAAGAAAAAACCCTCATCCCCCAGCCCCTTCTCCCAATATTGGGAGAAGAGGAGCCGGAAAGAAGTCCTTCTCCCTACTTGGGCTACGGTGTATACACAAGTCCTAAAATCATTGCCTGGTAAGATACAAGCCTTGGTAGGCAAGGTTTTGAGTTAAGTGAACTGATTATCAATAGTGTCAGGTTATTGATAGAGTCCTAACGGAAAATCAAGGATTTTAAAAATAATTTTCCGTTGTTTTTCGTTGATTTGATTGCCAACTCGACTTGTGTATACACGGTAGCCCTACTTGGGAGAGGGATTTAGGGTGAGGGCAAAAACTACGGTTCTCAACGTAGATGAGGTTTAATTCCCAAATGCAGGGAATTTTAAAATTACTTATCTCAAAATCGCTAAAAATAAATTTCCCAGCAGAATATTTAAGAGCGATCGCTCTCAGTTTAAATAAAAACCCCTGGCTAACTACCAGGGGTAATGCAAGTCAGTACTTTTCGCATGGAATGTATCCTACTCCAATACCATAACAACCCTCTAATTTACAGATATGCCATTTTGCCAAACAAAAAAAGCCCTCAGTAGTAAGCTGAGGGTTAATTTTTTTAGCTGAAGCAGCAGAAGCCCCGCACTCTCCCGCAGGGGAGTGACGGGATGAATGTGTGCGAGACGAGGAGCGAGGTCAGAGGTCAGACCGATTTGGGCAACGCTTATAGCTTTTCTTAGTGCCATTCGCCATATAGCCAAATACGTGATGTCATATAGGACTCATATTTGATTGCGTGAAAAAAACTCATACCAATTCTGTATGAAGATGCGCTTATGGTGCAAGAAATAAAGAACGAACCGCCTAACTCTTGGAGAGGCTTCCGCCAACGCGAAACGTCTCGTTCGCGTTAGCGTCTCCGAAGGAGAAGAGAAGAGCGCCAAGTACGCCAAGAAATAAGAAATTAAGAGATTTGGCGCAGCTTCACAAAGAAACGGTATCAGTACACCTTTATTCCTTCTTAAGAGTCCCCATTACCCCTTATCCCCTTCAGGGACCCCACCATCCCCAGTCCCCAGTCTCTACGAGTAATTCACCGAATCAAATCGGATGGCTATACATAAAGATAACTTTGGCGTATTCTTGGCTCGTTGTTTGTTTTTAAATAAGCAAACCTGATAACTCGTATTAGGTTTACTGTAGTAAGAAAACTTGATTAAAAATTGTAAAGCAGTGTAAAGTAATCTCACAGGCAAAAACAAAACCGCCTGATTCATAAATAACCGCAATCATCAAACCATGACAACAACCTTACAGCAGCGCTCAAGCGCCAACGTCTGGGATCGATTCTGCGAATGGATCACCAGCACCAACAACCGGATCTACATCGGTTGGTTCGGCGTCGTAATGATCCCCACCCTGCTAGCAGCTACCGCTTGCTTCGTAATCGCCTTCATCGCCGCACCTCCAGTAGACATCGATGGTATCCGCGAACCAGTTGCAGGTTCCTTGATTTACGGAAACAACATCATCTCAGGTGCAGTAGTACCCTCCTCCAACGCCATCGGTTTACACTTCTACCCAATTTGGGAAGCAGCATCTCTTGATGAGTGGTTGTACAACGGCGGTCCCTACCAACTGGTAATCTTCCACTTCCTGATTGGCGTATTCTGCTACATGGGTCGTGAATGGGAACTATCCTACCGCTTAGGAATGCGTCCTTGGATTGCAATAGCCTATTCAGCCCCCGTTGCAGCAGCAAGTGCAGTATTCTTGGTATACCCCATTGGACAAGGTTCATTCAGTGATGGTATGCCCTTGGGTATCTCAGGAACATTCAACTTCATGATTGTGTTCCAAGCAGAACACAACATCTTGATGCACCCCTTCCACATGTTAGGTGTGGCTGGTGTATTCGGCGGAAGTTTGTTCTCTGCAATGCACGGTTCTCTAGTAACTTCCTCCTTGGTACGTGAAACCACCGAAACCGAATCCCTTAACTACGGTTACAAATTCGGTCAAGAAGAAGAAACCTACAACATCGTTGCAGCCCACGGCTACTTCGGTCGCTTAATCTTCCAATACGCTTCTTTCAACAACAGCCGCAGTTTGCACTTCTTGTTAGCTGCATGGCCTGTAATCGGTATCTGGTTCACCGCCTTGGGTGTAAGCACAATGGCGTTCAACTTGAACGGTTTCAACTTCAACCAATCAATCATTGACTCACAAGGTCGCGTCATCAACACTTGGGCTGACATCATCAACCGCGCTAACTTGGGTATGGAAGTAATGCACGAGCGTAACGCTCACAACTTCCCTCTAGATTTGGCTGCTGGTGATCTTGCTCCTGTCGCTCTTACTGCTCCTGCTATCAACGGTTAATTCTGAAGTTTAGCTCAATAGGAAAGCGCCCTCTGGTAACGGAGGGTGCTTTCTTATTTGTATAGATAAAAGATAGGCTATATAGCAGTCGAAGCATAGGTTAGGACTATGTTGGTTGCTGAAACCTTTGATAATACTGAGTTTCTACTCAGCACGGGCTAAACGCCCCGCTTCCGCTAACAGCACTTTGCTATACGTCAAATATTCCAAATGCCAAAGCATAAAATTAACTTTTGCACAAACTCTAGGTAAAATACATAAGCCTCATCCTTTTTCTTTAAGATCATGGGCAACACTTTTGGTCATCTATTTCGTATAACTACTTTTGGTGAATCTCACGGCGGTGGTGTGGGGGTTGTGATTGATGGTTGTCCTCCGCAACTAGAAATTTCGGCACAAGAAATTCAAGTAGAATTAGATAGAAGGCGTCCGGGACAAAGTAAAATTACGACCCCTCGCAAAGAAGCCGATACCTGCGAAATTTTATCAGGTGTATTTGAAGGCAAAACACTAGGAACGCCTATAGGGATTTTGGTACGGAACAAAGACACTCGTTCGCAAGATTACGACGAGATGGCCGAGAAGTATCGCCCTTCTCATGCAGATGCAACTTATGATGCAAAATATGGCATTCGCAATTGGCAAGGCGGGGGTAGATCGTCAGCGCGTGAGACAATTGGCAGAGTAGCAGCAGGTGCGATCGCTAAAAAAATTCTCCATCAAGTTGCCAATGTTGAAGTTATTGGTTACGTCAAGCGCATCAAGGACTTGGAAGGTGTAGTCGATCCAAATACTGTCACCTTAGAACAAGTGGAAAGTAATATCGTTCGCTGTCCCGATGCCGAATGTGGCGATCGCATGATTGAATTAATTGAGCAAGTTGGGAGACTTGGTGATTCTATCGGCGGTGTCGTAGAATGTGTAGCTCGTAATGTGCCGAAAGGTTTGGGCGAACCAGTATTTGATAAATTAGAAGCTGATATCGCTAAAGGTGTGATGTCTCTCCCTGCTAGCAAAGGCTTTGAAATTGGTTCCGGTTTTGGGGGGACGTTGTTAACCGGAATTGAGCATAACGACGAATATTATATTGATGAAAATGGTGAAATTCGCACTGTAACTAACCGTTCTGGTGGTATTCAGGGGGGAATTTCCAACGGGGAAAATATCATTTTACGAGTTGCATTTAAGCCGACAGCAACAATTAGAAAAGAGCAAAAAACAGTAACTCGTGAAGGTGAAGAAACGCTATTAGCGGCGAAAGGACGACACGATCCTTGTGTGTTACCGCGTGCAGTTCCAATGGTTGAGGCGATGGTAGCACTGGTCTTGTGTGACCATTTGTTAAGACATCATGGGCAGTGTAAGATATTGTAGGGATTATACTTTAACTTTCAGTAGATATTTATGCTTCGAGGGTGGGTTTCTGACTCGCCCTTTTTTACTGATGTTGCTATAGTAGCGGATAACACATTTAAATACGTGCCATGACAGCTGCTATCAATACGGACAAAGAGTATCAAAATCGCTTAAAACACTTTACTAGCCTAAAGTCCAAGTATCAAGCAACTAAATATAACGATTCATCACCCTCTAGTCTTCTCTATCTTATACTGCGTAAAGTTGATTTAGGAATTGAGCTAACTGAATTAGAGTTTAATTGGTTAAGAGAGCAAAAACTTTTTGAAACTGTTGAAATCATTTGCCAACAGCAGCAATATAAGTTAG
Organism: Nostoc sp. ChiQUE01b; assembly: GCF_034531255.1. Taxonomy (NCBI): domain Bacteria; kingdom Bacillati; phylum Cyanobacteriota; class Cyanophyceae; order Nostocales; family Nostocaceae; genus Nostoc; species Nostoc sp. ChiQUE01b. The sequence continues at coordinate 40,435 of NZ_JAVRBM010000033.1, forward strand.
AAGAACTGAGAAAACTAGAAAATGAGTTTTCCCATCTCAAATCTCAGTATCAAGTCCCTAAATTTTCGGGAGCTTTCAAAAATATTTCTATTATTCTGTATCCAATTCTTTGGAAGCTTCACTCATGTAATTCACTGACGAATTCAGAGATTGAATGGCTAAAAAATAATGGGCTTGGTAGTACAGCTGCTCTTGCTCATAAGATGGAATTGGAGAAGCATTTTTCTGCTTTAAAAACAAAGTACCAAGCTACTAAATACGAGGGTTCATCAATTAATAGCCCACTATATAAAATTCTCAATAAATTGGAAATTAAACAAAAAATAAGCGCTCCCGAATTAGAATGGCTGATAAAACGAGAGCTATTTGAAACAGCAAAAATTTTTAAGCAGCAGGAGTCAGAAAAAGAAGCTCAATTTGCTCAATTACGAGATAAATACCAGGCAAATAAACACCTAGATTTATCATTATCAAGTCCACTATATCCAATACTACAAAATATTGATACCAAAAATAATTTGAGTGATTCCGAGATTAACTGGTTGGAACAGCAAGAACTTAGCGAAACAATTGCCATTGCTCAAGAGTTGGAACAAACACGAGAATTTGCCGCATTGAGACTTAAGTATAAAGCAACTGAGTATCAGGATTCATCGCCCAAAAGTCACTTGTATAAAATTCTTAAAAGACTTGAGTTGTCGAATCAGTTAGGTGAACAGGATATTAACTTCCTCACAAAACGCAAGCTGACTGAGATTATAGAAATTGCAAATGAAAAATACGCTTCTATCCTAAAATCTAAGATAGATTCAGAAGAACTACTTAATGAGTCAGAAATTGAGTGGTTGAAAAATAATAGACGTGAAGATATTATTATTTTTGCTAAACAAAAGCACTTTGCAGCTTTAAAACTAAAATATGATATTTTAGAGTATCAAGATAAGTTATGCACCAGTATTTTATACACAATTTTGCAAAAGTTTGAGTTAAAAGAGCGACTTCAACCAACAGAGTTTGCTTGGCTTCAAGTGACTAAAATTGAAGTGCCTCAACCAACATATAGTTATTCTAAATGGCAAGAACCTCAGTGTCAAGGGACTAAATTATTCTCTGGTAAGATTTTGATTACTTACCACACAATTGAAGCAAATTTCTATGAGCAGGAGTTTCAGCGCACTGAGAACAAATGGAACTTAGCAAATGCGAGCAGCCATTGGCGTAAAGCAGATGAACCAGAACACGCATTGCAACTGACAAATAATTTGGAATTAGACAAAATCAAAGAAAATAAACTCAAGTCAGCTTTGCTAACTAGCAGAGGTGGAGCTTTTCGAGATATTGATAAATTAGATAAAGCAGAAAATTGTGCCCGTCAAGCTATTGAGTATCAACCAAAAAGCCATCACCCTTACACCTTGATGGGAGCTATTTGTTTTGAACGACATCAATATTCAGATGGTGAGTATTGGTTTCAAGAAGCAATCAAACGTGGAGCTAATCCTAGAGATATGGATTCTGAAATCAAGCGAGTAGTGAAAAATGCTAAGGATGAAAGCAAGCGTCGGCAAGTGATAAACTACTTACTAAACAAAGATCCACAACGGTATGCTTGGGCAAAGTCTTATATCAAAAATTCAAAGAATACAATATCAGTCAAGAAATAAAATTACATCATAAAACAAAAAGATAAACTAAGTAAACTTTAATATCATGTAATTGTTACTCTAGCGTTACACTACAAATGAATTGCTCTGGTTGCATCGCATGGATTTTATAACAATTTTAGGATTAGCGGCTGCTACACTAACCACGATTGCCTTCTTACCACAGATGTTTAAAACTTGGCAAACCAAATCAGCAAAAGATGTTTCTTTGGTTACGCTGATTACATTCATAAGTGGTGTTTTTTTGTGGGTAATCTATGGAATTTATTTACAATCCTTGCCAATTATTCTTGCTAACGCCGTAACATTGATTTTTAACTTAATTATTCTATGGCTTAAAATTAAATATAGATAAACTTGCCTCTAACAAACACCTGTGACATCATCTGTATTTGACTCTGAACGCCTTCTCTTTACCCCCGCTACCCCAGACACCAACGCTATCCCCATAATCTTCGCCTTTCCCAATGAGTACAGCGTAGGTATTACAAGCCTTGGCTATCAGGTGGTGTGGGCAACCTTGGCGATGCGTGATGATGTGCAGGTGAGTCGCCTGTTTACCGATACTCACGAACAACTCCCTAGAACGCCGGAAATTGTGGGATTTTCTATTTCGTGGGAACTGGATTATGTGAATATTTTAAATTTGCTGGAATCTTTAGAAATTCATATTCGAGGAACCTCTCGTGATGATTCTCATCCGATAATTTTTGGTGGTGGCCCCGTTCTTACTGCTAACCCTGAACCTTTTGCAGATTTTTTTGATGTCATTTTACTGGGAGACGGTGAAACCCTGTTAGGGAATTTTATTGAGGCTTACAAAGAAGTAAGAAATGCCTCAAGACAAACTCAACTAAAAAGACTTGCACAAATACCAGGAATTTATGTACCCAGTTTGTATGAAGTGGAATATCACACAAGAGATGGTGAAGTAAAGTCTATTAAACCAATTTCTCCCGAAATTCCCGCAGTGGTGCAAAAGCAAACTTATAGAGGAAATACACTATCGGCATCTACTGTAGTCACCGAAAAAGCGGCATGGGAAAATATTTATATGGTGGAAGTGGTGAGAAGTTGTCCAGAAATGTGCCGCTTCTGTTTGGCTAGTTATCTCACGTTACCTTTTAGAACAGCCAGTCTGGAAGATTCATTAATTCCAGCGATCGCCAAAGGTTTAGAAGTCACAAATCGGCTAGGATTATTAGGGGCTTCTGTAACTCAACACCCAGAATTTGAGACTTTGCTGGATTATATTAGTCAGCCAAAGTATGATGATGTCCGTCTCAGTATTGCCTCAGTCCGAACTAATACTGTAACAGTCCAGTTAGCAGAAACTTTGACGAAACGAGACACGCGATCGCTTACTATTGCAGTAGAAAGTGGTTCCGAGAAAATCCGCCAAATCGTCAACAAAAAGCTGCATAACGATGAAATTATCCAAGCAGCGATAAATGCCAAAGCTGGCGGCTTAAAAAGCTTGAAACTCTACGGAATGGCAGGAATTCCTGGTGAGGAAGCAGAAGATTTAGAACAAACCGTGGCGATGATGCGCAATATCAAAAAAGCTGCACCGGGATTACGCTTAACATACGGATGCAGCACCTTTGTACCCAAAGCACACACACCGTTTCAATGGTTTGGGGTAAATCGCCAAGCCGAAAAGCGGTTGCAGTTTTTGCAAAAACAGCTAAAACCGCAGGGAATAGAATTTCGCCCAGAAAGCTATAATTGGTCGATTATACAGGCTTTATTATCGAGAGGCGATCGCAGACTCTCCCAACTTCTCGAACTTACTCGTAACTTTGGCGATTCCTTGGGTAGCTACAAACGTGCTTTCAAGCAACTCAAAGGGCAAATCCCCGATTTAGATTTCTACGTCCACGCCGAATGGTCAACAGAACAAGTATTACCCTGGAGCCACTTGCAAGGGCCTTTGCCACAGTCTACACTACTAAAGCATTTGGCTGATGCTAAAAGTTATATCAATCCATCTTCAAAAGAATTACAGCCAGTACTGGGGACTAGGAACTAAGGAGTAGGGGAGTGGGGAGATGGGGGAGATGGGGGAGATGAGGGAGATGAGGAGAAAAGGGAGATGAGGGAGACAAGGGGACAAGGAGATAAACAAAACTCCTAACTCTTAACTCCTAACTCTTAACTCCTAACTCAGCACTCCTAACGCCCAATGCCCCATGCCCAATACCCATGAATTCATAGCTGAAAACTTGATGCAAAACACAGCTGAGTATTACTGCGCCTATTGCGGCGAACCGAACTTAACTTTTATTGATTTGAGTGCTGGAGGACAGCAATCTTACGTTGAAGATTGTCAAGTTTGTTGTAACCCAAATATTTTGTATGTGCGGGTTGATGAAGATACCCTAGATATCGAGATTGATACCGAATCCGAAAGTTGAATTTTAGGTTTTTCTTTCCATGCTGCACTTTAAACATTCCTCAGTAATTAATGCCTCACCAGAAGTAGTTTGGAAATTTCACGAAAGGCCAGATATTTTGCAACTGCTGAATCCACCTTGGCAGCCAGTCCAAGTGGTTCGTCGTGAGGGAGGGCTAAACGTGGGTGCTATCACCGAATTTCGCTTGTTTCTTGGCCCATTACCCTTAACTTGGTTAGCGCGTCATACTGAATGTGAAAAATATCGCCTGTTTACTGACGAACAGATATCTGGCCCCTTTGAATCTTGGGTACATCGACATGAATTTGAATCAGAAAATGGCAAAACCAGATTAACTGACGCTATTTCCTTCTCTATGCCTGGTGGAGGAACTGTTGAATTTATCAGTGGTTGGCTAGTGCAAGCGCAATTAGAAGCAATGTTTCGCTACCGCCACTATGTAACTAAACGAGAATGCGAGTAATTATTAGCTAATTGTCATTCATTTTTCTAGGATGATTATTTTGTAGAAAGTGGCTCCAGCAGTTTAGCTTATTAGGAGCCATACTTATTATTTATTCTTTCTTAGTCTGGGCAATATCAGTAAATCTTCTAACTTCCGTTAGATTTTTTTGATATTTAAAATACTATTTCGCTAATTTAAAAGTATTTTCTGAAAATATTGAAAATTTCATCCTTTAGGCTTGTTTGCACTTTAGTACTATAGGCAGATAGCCTTAATTTTATAGGTTAAATACGATAATAAGTGTAATTTAATTCTTCAGCAAAATAAGCGATGGAACTTTATCCAAGTAATGCAGCAGAAAGTGCATACAATGTCAATAATCGTAATTCTTTAAAGTTGGGGTTTAATCCTCAGCCTGAACTTGGGAGCGATCGCTTGGCAACCATCGCTTTTTAGCCTACATTAGTTTGGGATCTCAACAGCTACAGCATCATACACAAACTACTCCACTTCATTCCCTACTCTTGCCGCTAATTATGTTACCGCCTTTTTCCCAGGCTTCGGCTGTTTAAAAAGCCCCACATTATAAACACTAGTGTTTATAATTACTAAATTTATCAGTACTATAACTTATATAATCTAACCGCCATCCCAAAAACAGTTGTTGGTATTGCGGTTGTATGTGTAATAATAGTTCAAGTATCTTAATATTTCTAAACATCTTAGAGTGTTGGCACCATCCGATGCAAAACACTTACCACTAATAAAGTTTTCTGGCTGGTGGTTAGTGCTTTTTGTGGTGACTATATTTTAGTAATTTTCACCTGAATACTAGGCAAAGTAAAAGCGTGATTCAATTAGAACAACCACCCAGCCATCAAACAAAACTGACCCCAGTAGTGAAAAGTAAATCTCAGTTTAAAGGACTTTTCATTGCTATTGTCATTGTTAGCGCATGGGTCATTAGCTTGAGTTTATTACTTCCCCTTAATATCTCCAAGCTACAATTTTGGATACTATTGCCTAGCATAGCTTGGCAAACATTTTTATATACGGGATTATTTATTACATCTCATGATGCTATGCATGGGGTGGTGTTTCCCCAAAACAGTAAAATTAATCATCTTGTTGGGACATTAACCCTATCTCTTTATGGTCTTTTACCATATAAAAAATTATTGAAAAAGCATTGGTTACACCACCAAAATCCAGCAACTCAAATAGACCCAGACTTTCATAATGGTAAACATAAAAACTTTTTTGCTTGGTATTTCCATTTTATGAAAGGTTACTGGAGTTGGGGACAAATTATTGCTCTAACTCTTATATATCAGTTTGCTAATCGTATCCTTCATATACCCCATGCTAATCTAATAACTTTTTGGGTGCTTCCTTCGCTTCTAAGTTCATTCCAATTATTTTATTTTGGTACTTTCCTTCCACATAGCGAACCAATCACAGGTTATATTCAGCCTCACTATGCCCAAACGATTAGCCGTCCAATTTGGTGGTCATTTATCACGTGCTATCATTTTGGCTATCATGAAGAACATCACGAGTATCCCCATGTTCCTTGGTGGCAGTTACCAGAAATTTACAAAGCAAAATAATTCTTTTTTATTTAATAAATAAGTGGGCGTGAATAATTAAAAGTTTCTAGTCAGCGTTTCTAACCCTTAAATAAGCCTGGGGCTGCTTACTAAAAGCAAATTTATTCTGCTTATGCCAATTAATAATCCTCGTCTTGTCACTTATAGCCCTGCTTATACAATCGTTCCCACTTACGAGTGCTTTAATCGGTGTAGTTACTGCAACTTTCGCAGCGAACCGGGTAAAAGTCCGTGGATGAGTCTTTTAGATGCAGACAGTATTTTAAAACCACTTCAAAGTGAAAAAGTCTGTGAAATTCTCATACTCAGTGGTGAAGTACATCCTCATTCGCCAAAGCGTCAGGCGTGGTTTGAGCGAATTTATGATTTGTGTGAATTAGCGCTTTCAATGGGGTTTTTACCTCATACAAACGCGGGGCCACTGAGTTTTGAAGAAATGCAAAAGCTCAAGCGTGTGAATGTTTCGATGGGGCTGATGTTGGAACAGTTAACGCCAACATTGTTAAATAGTGTACATCGGCACGCACCGAGTAAATTACCAGAAGTTCGTTTACAGCAATTGCAATGGGCGGGAGAGTTGCAGATTCCTTTTACAACTGGGTTACTATTGGGAATTGGGGAAACAGTTGATAATTGCTGGGAAACATTAACAGCTATATCTCAACTGCATCAACGTTATCACCACATTCAAGAAGTTATCTTACAACCTCATAGTCCAGGATATCAGCAAACCTTTGATGCACCACCTTTTGACCCTCATCAATTACCAGAAGTAATTGCTAAAGCACGTCAGATTTTACCGCCAGATATTACTATTCAAATTCCGCCAAATTTAGTTAAAGATGACCGATGGTTACTCGCTTGTATCGAAGCTGGTGCGCGAGATTTGGGTGGAATAGGGCCAAAAGATGAAGTGAATCCCGATTATCCTCATGTTCAGGAACAGGCATTAAGAGAAATTTTACAGCCTGCGGGGTGGGAATTGATGCCCCGTTTGCCAGTTTATCCGCAATTTGATAGTTGGTTGTCAGAGGAATTACAAACAGCAGTCAAACGCTGGCGCAAGACTCTAACCCCAGTTTCTCTTTTGTAAGAATAGGGAAGTAGAGATTTTGCCATCTCGTAGTAGTTTTTTTGCTGACAAGTATTTGAACTCCGTTAATGAGCCTTTGAACTTCATTAATGAACCTCTGAACTCCGTTAATGAGCCTTTGAACTTCATTAATGAACCTTTGAACTCCATTAATGAGCCTTTGAACTTCATTAATGAACCTTTGAACTCCATTAATGAGCCTTTGAACTCCATTAATGAACCTTTGAACTCCATTAATGAGCCTCTGAACTTCGTTAATGAGCCTTTGAACTCCGTTAATGAGTATTTGAACTGGATTCATCTACCTCAATTCTGTATGATCTCGATTATTATGAGCATCATTGCTATATTTTTTACCTATGGTTAATAGTACTGACTTACTCTCAAACCTCTACAACGCCTTTAACCCCTTTGAACCCTTACCCGCAGGAGATCCAAAATATGTAGATTGTCAGGATGTGCGGGGAGATGCGGATATTGAGCAAGAGTTGGGAAATCGAATGCGACTAGCAAATACAAATACTTGTCAATTGTATTCTGGTCATCGAGGTGCGGGGAAGTCTACAGAATTACTCAGGTTAAAAAAGTATTTAGAAAATCGGAAATTTTATGTTGTCTATTTTGCGGCTGATGAAGAAGATATCGATTCTGAAGATGCCCAATATACAGATATACTCCTCGCCTGTACCCGCCGTTTGCTCAAAGATTTAAAAGAAATTGCCAGTCCTCGTCCGATACTCAACTGGTTAAAAAGTCGTTGGGAAGATTTAAAAGATTTAGCGCAGACTCCCATAGAGTTTGAGAGTCTGGAAGTAGAAACCCAACTTGCTCAGTTTGCCAAGTTGACCGCAAATTTAAGAGCTGTTCCTGAATTACGCCATAAGATTCGCCAAAAAATTGATCCTTACACCGTCACTTTAATTCAGGTGTTAAATGAGTTCCTGGGGGATGCAAAAAAGAACTTACCTACGGGTAAAACTCAACTGGCGGTAATTGTCGATAACTTAGACCGGATGGTGTTAGTCAAAGAGAAAGACCACACCAACTATGAGGAAGTCTTTTTAGACCGCAGCGAACAACTCCAAGCTTTAGACTGCCATTTGATTTATACTGTCCCGATTTCAATGGTCTATTCTACCAGGGCAACAGACCTCAGAGATATCTACGGCGACCCCCAAATTTTGCCGATGATTATGGTAAACACTCTCAAGGGAGACATTTACCAGCCAGGACTCAAGAAAGTTAAGGAAGTAATTAACAAGCGAGTCCGGCAAATTGCACCGGAACTATCACTAGAGAAGGAAATTTTCGACAGTCCCCAAACCTTAGACAGACTTTGTTTGATGAGTGGAGGTCATGTGAGGAATTTGCTATTGTTAACTCAAGATGCCATTGGACGCACTGAAGAGTTACCTGTTTCAGAAAGGGCGGTGCGACGAGCAATTACTCAAGCCAGAGATACTTTTCGCCGTGCTGTGGAAAATCATCAATGGTGTCTGTTAGCAGAAGTGTCTTCTTCTAAACGGATTATTAATGATGACTTGTATCGGAGCTTGATGTATAATCGCAGTCTTTTAGAATACCGCTATTTGGATGATGATGGAGAGATGCAGCGTTGGTATGATATTCATCCATTGATTCAAGGAATTCCAGAATTTAAAGAAGCCGTAGCGAAACTTTCATGAACCCAAATTTAAGTGATTGGGATGATGATTTACCCCCAGAACCAGAAGAAGCTTATCAAGACTTACTTCGCGCATTGAGGCGAAAATCAGGATTTGGTTTGTTTTTTGTTCAATGTACACCTGTGGAAGCAGACAATTTGATTGTCAGACTTCCACAGGAAATTCCGCAGAAGAAGATTGCAGTTTTACGCTTGGTTGAGGCAATTGATAATTTATATCAGCCAGTGGCAGAGTTTATTAAAAACAAGCAAGTTGATATTTTATTGATTAAAGGTCTGGAATATTCTTTATATAAGTATGAGAAAAGAAATTTTGGGGAAATTACCGAAGGACAATTTAGCAATTTAACCAGTGTTCCACATATTTTAAATCACTTAAATCAACAGCGCGAACGCTTTAGAGATGATTTTCCAATTAGCTTTGTTTTTCTTTTGCGTTCATTTTCGATAAACTATTTTATTCATCGCGCTCCAGATTTTTTTGATTGGCGTTCTGGGGTGTTTGAATTACCGACAACACCAGAAGTGGTCGAACAAGAATCAAATCGCCTATTAGATGAAGCTAGTTGTCATAACTATTTAAAACTCAGTCATGATAAAAAAATAGAGAAAGTGCTAGAAATTCAATACCTTATATCAGAAAAAGATCAAACTGAAATTTATAGAGGCTCATTGCTATTTGAATTAGGAAACTTATTATTTGCTATGAATGAATATGAAGCAGCACTTATTAGTTATGAAAAAGTTTTGAAATTAAAAATTTCTAACTACTCGACTTGGTGGTATAAAAAAGCTGAAACCTTACGAAAATTAGGACGCTATGAAGAGGCGATTACTAATTATGACGAAGTTATTGTGGTCAATCCTGATGATTATTGGGCTTGGTATCATCGTGGGCTATCTTTTAGCGAACTAGGTCGTTATGAGGAGGCAATCAACTCTTATGACCAAGCAATAAAAATTCATAATAAAGATATTGAAATTTGGGGCATTCGTGGCATGGCATTTTATTACTTAGGTATCTATGAGCAAGCGATTGCCAGCTATGATAAAGCTATTGAAATTAAGCCTGAATGCTGTGCTGGACTTTACTACTATAAGGCTTGCTGTTTCGCCAAGCAAGACATTATTAAACTCGCAATTGAAAATCTACAACGTGCAATTGCTATCAGTTATTAAAAATATAAAAATAGAGCAAAAACCGACTCTAGTTTTAATGGTATCCGAGAAAATGAGCGGTTTCAAGCTTTAATTCAATAACCGCTATAGAGATTAAACTAATGTAGCGATCGCTTTCACACTTCCACTGAAAATACTAACTGAAATTAAAAGCGATCGCCCCTAAATAGCATTACACTAACATTATGAAAATCCTAACTAACACTTATGCAAAATGAATTAACTACTCTGACTTATGAAATTGAACTAAAACCAGGGGAGAAATTGAATCTCCCAGAATCAATACTGGAAAATATAACTACAGGACGCTGGGTAATCACCATCCAACAAAAAGCGGAAGAACCCAAAAGTACCCGCAACCATAACGCTTTTTTGAACGGTTACGCACCAGAAGACGAAGGACTTTATGACGACTATCCAAGCAGGTGAGTTTTGGGTAGCAGATATTCCATTCACTAGCGGTGGCAGTTCTAAAAAACGCCCCGTGATTGTATTGTGGATAGATGGAAATGATGTTGTAGTAGCAGTAATCACATCTGCAAAACCACGCACACAAACTGATGTACCTCTAAATGATTGGGCTGCAAGTGGCTTGCGTGTTGCATCAACCGTGCGTCTGTCTCGATTAAATTGCCTAGAACAGTTTTTGTTGCTGGCTAAAATAGGGCAAATTTCTGAATCAGATGCAAAACGTTTAAAAGAAGTATGGGATTTGCATATTAAGCCTCAATTTTAAGCAACTTAAATTAAAAGCGATCGCTACAAATTTATCTTTATTCGGAGACAGTGTGAATAGAAACCATTGCTCGACGGGGTACATAGCACTACCACCAAAATAGCTTCAAATAAATACCCACCGTGAACTAATTACTAACGCATCCCTCAAAGGAGAGAGATAGGAGCCGAAACCCTGTTGTAAAATAGACATATAAGGATTCGGGGGGCCATTTAACTGGTCATAAACGCCTATAGAAACTATTTTTGGAAATCTCCAAGGTCTGAAGTCCAGCCAGCTGAAGCAACTACAGCGGCTGTATCACCAGCGCATACCAGGCGATCGCATCACCACGCCTGAGTTTTCTCAGCGTCTGGCGGCAATTAGCACAGAAGTCAATCAGCCTGTGTGCGCCTACATCAACCGTCGCGGACAAGTGATTCGCGTCGGGGTAGGCACACCGCGTCAAACGCAAATACCACCGATGGAATTGCCCCGTTACGGTGCAGAACGACTCAGTGGTATTCGTTGTATCGCCACCCATCTCAAGCCAGAACCGCCCAACGAAGCGGCGCTCACGGCGATGGCACTACAACGCTTAGATGCCCTAGTTGTCCTGAATATTACTGGAACCGGATTTACACGCCGGGGAGGCGGTGTGACTGGGTATGTCAAAGAAGTTTATTTAGCTCATCTGACACCCCAAGAGTCTCGCACCCTGATTACTAGTCCTGCTGCTCTCAAGGTAGGGGAAAGCCAAATCCAATCTCCAAGTTGGAATATATCGCCACCTCTGGACTTGGACGATCTGGCAGAGCAGGATTTAGTAGACTTGGTGGAAAATCTGGAAGCGGAATTCCAGCGCGAATTTATCGCCCAGGAAGTAGATGCTGACCACGATCGCGTGCTGATTGTGGGGCTGATGACCAGTGAGATGACTCCCCTACAATTCCAAGATACCTTAGTAGAATTGGCACGTTTAGTTGATACAGCTGGGGGAGATGTATTACAGACAATACAACAAAAGCGATCGCGCGTTCATCCCCAAACCGTAGTTGGCGAAGGTAAGGTGCAAGAAATCGCCCTAACTGCCCAAACACTAGGAGTCAACCTCGTTGTCTTTGACCGCGACCTCTCACCCTCCCAAGTCCGCAACTTAGAAATGCAAATTGGTATCCGGGTGGTTGACCGCACCGAAGTCATTTTGGATATCTTTGCCCAACGCGCTCAGTCCCGTGCTGGTAAGTTGCAAGTAGAACTAGCACAGTTAGAATACATGCAACCACGACTGGCTGGTAGAGGTCGCACCATGTCCCGATTGGGTGGTGGTATTGGGACTCGTGGCCCTGGTGAAACTAAACTGGAAACTGAACGCCGTGCCATTGGGCAGCGGATTTCCCGACTGCAAAAAGAAGTGAATCAGTTGCAAGCCCATCGTTCGCGGTTACGGCAGCGACGACAGCATCAAGAAGTTCCTTCAGTCGCTTTAGTTGGATATACCAACGCTGGCAAGTCCACTTTGCTGAATGCCCTGACTAATGCAGAAGTTTATACAGCCGACCAGTTATTTGCCACTCTCGATCCTACCACGCGCCGTCTGGCGATTCCTTATGGCGAAACAAATGAACATCAGGAAATTCTGATTACAGATACAGTAGGGTTTATACACGAACTGCCTGCATCGTTAATGGATGCCTTCCGCGCCACTTTGGAGGAAGTCACAGAAGCCGATGCCCTACTACATTTGGTAGATTTGTCTCACCCCGCTTGGTTGCGTCATATTCGCTCAGTCAGAGAAATTTTGGTACAAATGCCAATAACTCCTGGCCCGGCATTAGTTGTTTTTAACAAGATCGATCAAGCCAATAGTGAGACACTAGCTCTAGCTAGAGAAGAATTCCCCCTCGCAGTATTTATTTCTGCGAGTCAGCGCTTGGGATTAGAAACTCTACGTCAGCGCCTTGCCAAGCTGATTGAATACGCCGTTGATTCCCAGTAAATACTGAAATAAATTTTTAACTTCTAGTTGAAAATGCCGTAGTTAATAGTAACTATGGCATTTTCTATTGAAAATAATAGATATTTTTACTTGACTAAAGCTTTATCGGGTTATGTGGAATTTGCTGAATGACAATTTTATAAAAGACATGCTAGAACAATTGATTAATGGTATTTTTCTGTTTATGTCGATTTACTATCAATGGCTGGGTGCGTCGATTTTGTTAGAGGTAAGAAACGTAAACTAGAACTCACCCCAATAATTCCTGCTTTTTAACTAGCGCTTAGTAACGAAAAAATTTGAGCGATAGAAACAATCTCAATATAATTACCGCTATTGCTAAGATTTAAACTGAAATATTATTAGCTTGTTAAATCGGATACAAAATAAAAATAGTATATTTGGCTAGCTTAACTTTGAAGCCTAAATAAAGCTGCATAAATAATTAAAGGTTTGTAGAGGCGCTACGCGTAGCTTGCTTCCCCAAGGGGCACACCACAAACTAATCTCAATATTTTTTACATTACTTAACAAAGTTTGGGGGTTTAAGTCCCCTGCCTCTACAGGCAGAACGTTTTGTATCAGGGTTTAAATCCCCGTCACAAAACGTAATTGCGAATTGCGAATTGCGAATTGCGAATTGGTTTAACACGACTTTTATTTATTTTTGCCTACTTACATCAACGGCTTCTGTAGATTAGGTTATGAAGGGATAAAGCAGCCACAGTCAGTGGTAAAGTTCTAAAATTAAAAAGTATTAAATCAAGTTGAGGGCATCATGGCTGCAAAAGTAGAAATTTACACCTGGAGGACTTGCCCGTTTTGCATTCGTGCCAAAAGTTTGCTCAAAAGCAAGGGTGTTGAATTTATCGAATACAGCATTGATGGAGATGAAGTAGCCAGAAATAAAATGGCTCAAAGAGCAAATGGACGCCGTTCTTTACCGCAAATTTTCATCAATGATAATCATGTAGGTGGTTGTGATGATATCCACGCTTTAGATAGTCAAGGCAAGCTGGATGAGTTACTAACTTCTAGCAATAGCGTATAGGTTCAGAAAGTATTGCGCAAGCGACAAGCCGCTGCAAATTACACGGCAGTCGCTACAACTCTAGAAAAACAACGCGCTGCCTTCTCTACGAGCTTTTTCTTCACAAAAGCGATATCTGTCCACAAGATTTTACTCTCCAGGTTCCACTCAGCAGTACACATGTACGTCAATTGGTGAGAGCATCAAGAGATAATAATTGAATAACCATTTAATTTTTTGGTGATTGAGGTATAAAGGGTGAAACTGGCTTTTATCATTGATTCCATCCATCTACTTGACCCATGTCATGATACCAGTGTTGCCCTAATTGAAGCAGCGCAAATCCTGGGACACGAAGTCTGGGTGACTCAGGCAAATCTGCTGAGTGTGGTGGAGAGCAAAGCTTGGGCTGTCCTACAGCGAGTCGAACTTGTACCAGTGCATTTGGTGGCGGGACGCTGGGTAGCGGCGAATCCTTGGTATAAGTTGAGCGATTCTTCCTTAACTTCTTTAGAGACAATGGACGCCGTATTTATGCGGACAGATCCACCTGTCAATGATTTCTACCTTTATGCCACCTACATTCTGGATTACATTGACCAAAATAAAACCCTGGTGATTAACAGTCCTAGCGGCATTCGAGGGGCAAATGAGAAAATGTACGCCCTTCAGTTTACCAAAGCGATTCCAGAAACGATTGTCAGTGCTGATAAGCAGTTTATCCGGCAATTTGTCGAAGCAAAGGGGGCAGCAGTTCTCAAACCGTTGGGTAATAAAGCTGGCGAAGGAATTTTGTTTTTGCAATCAGGCGATCGCAATTTTAACTCTATTGTTGAACTCAGTACCCTCCAAGGTAAAGTGCCAGTAATGGTGCAAACCTATTTACCACAGGCAAAAGAGGGAGATAAGCGAATTATCCTGCTCAATGGTGAACCAATTGGTGCGCTCAATCGTCTCTCTAGCGGAACTGATTTCCGCAATAATATGGCAACTGGTGGTACAGTCGCTCAAACCAAAATTACTCCCAGAGAGTATGAAATTTGTACCCAAGTAGCCGAACGCTTACGCCAAGACGGCTTAATTTTTGTCGGTATTGACGTTATTGGTGGCTACCTAACTGAGGTTAACGTCACTAGTCCTACCGGTATTCGTGAGATTGACCGCCTAGATGGTACTCGCCTTGGTCATCAGGTTATTCAATGGATTGAACAGACACTAAAAATCCAAAAATAATTTACATTTATTTATTTTTTGTTTGTAGAGAAGCCATGCCGTTGGCGAACGCGAGTGCGTGTCGCAGACAAGCCTCTCGAACGCGAGTGCGTCTCTGAAAGAGAAGAGAAAGCTTTACGCTGCGCTATCGGTGATGCATCCATAGTTGGGCAGGTATTTCTATTGTTTTGTTCTGAAAGCATAGCTGGACATGCAAGCCAGTAGACTCCTGCCCAAATTCATTCTATAAAGTAGCGTTGACAAGTTTTTTACCAATTAGCAAAATTGGGTACGACAAAAGATTGCTTATCCCTGCCCTTGGTAAAACCTTGGTGGAAGTAGCAGATTTTATACAGCGTTCAGCCTGACCTGAAACTGCTAAGTTAATCTAAAATCTCAAATCCAAAATCTTTTAATTCCTTGGTGTACGTCGGTTTCTCAGAAAATCAGGTATATCTAATCCAGGTTTTTCTTTTGGTTCTGGAATTGGAGTTGGAGTTGGAGTTGAATTTGGAGTTGAGCTTGGGGAATTAACTGCTGGTTGCTGTGTTGTTGGACGCTTCGAGGTATTAGGTGCTACTCGAACGTTAGCCACGCTTTGTTGTACCGCAGCTTGTACTTCACCTGTAAATCCGGTGGCAATTACAGTAATTCTTACCTCACCTTGGAGCCTGTCATCAATTACAGCCCCAAAAATAATATTGGCGTTGGGATCAACTACCTCATAGATTGCTTCTGCGGCTGCATTCACTTCATGCAAAGTCAGATCAGTACCACCTGTAATATTAAATACAACTCCTCTAGCGCCTTCAATAGAACACTCTAGTAATGGTGAAGAAATAGCTGCGATCGCAGCTTCTCTGGCTCTAGATTTTCCAGAACTGACTCCAATTCCCATCAATGCCGATCCCGCATCTGCCATCACAGCTCGGACATCAGCAAAGTCAACGTTTACCAAACCGGGGATCGTGATGATATCAGAAATACCTTGCACCCCTTGACGCAGCACATCATCTGCATAACGAAAAGCTTCTTGCACAGGCGTTTGTTCGGGGATCACTTCCAGCAGTTTGTTGTTGGGGATAATGATCAGTGTATCTACTCTACTTTTTAGTCCTTCAATACCTTGTTCCGCTTGACTAGTGCGGCGGCGTCCCTCAAAAACAAATGGACGTGTGACTACACCAACAGTGAGAGCGCCCATTTCTTTGGCCACTTCTGCCACGATTGGTGCTGCACCCGTCCCAGTACCACCCCCCATACCAGCAGTGATAAATACTAAATCTGCACCCTCTAAAGCCGTAGCAATTTCGTCCCGTGATTCCTCAGCTGCCTTTTGACCGATAGCAGGATTACCACCTGCTCCTAAACCCCGTGTTAGCTTCTGCCCAATTTGCAATCGACTTGGAGCGCCAGCTAAAGTAAGAGCTTGGGCATCAGTGTTAATTGACCAAAACTCTACCCCAGAGACATCAGACTCGATCATGCGGTTAACAGCATTGCCACCACCACCACCAACACCAATCACTTTGATGTTGGCGACCCGACCAGGAACAATCTCGCCAATTCGGCTATTTTCCGGAGAAATTTTCTTATTATCGTGATTTTGCCCAAAGTTCAGCCCAGAGTTATTAAAGGGATTGGTCGAGTTAACTGCCAGAGAGAACCCCGGCTGTCCCGTGGATTGGGAATTTTTATAGTTAAGTCCTTGGTTATTATCAAGTGTCATTGGATTTGTGAAAGGGTAGATAAACGACTTTTTCAGGTGTTATTCACCTCAGAGTCAACTTTAGTTTGACAATGCCACAATACTATGGCGTTGTTCTTCATTGTTTTCACTACTGCCAAGCCTAACAGAATTGGCAATGCGAAAATTTGCTATGAGATAAGCTTTTAACACAGCCGATCGCACAGCCAATTCTAGAGAAGTATACCTATATTTATCTAAAACTGACCTGTATAACTTCAACCAGACATTAATCTCTTGATTATTCTCAGCAGAGGGCATAACTTTTAAAGACACACTACAGCGTGTCTTCTCTGCCTCAATCATAATATTGTTAATAGGTTTCACCATTGGGGATGATTAGAACTTTATACACAAAATTTACCTTCTACTTACTTATTCTTAAGGTTAAACTAAGCAAGAATTTACTTGTCAGACTATACCTGATTAATTTGTTGTTTGGGTGGTCTCAATGGACACTTTCTTGGAGCAATAGTCTATCCTACAAGAACCCTGACTAGTGCGGCCAACAAATCAAGATTTTCTAAGAGATTTCGTCACCTAAGAGACTTTCAATTAAAAAAATATTCCATTGCTTTGAGGGCAGGGGGCAGGGGGCAGGGGGCAGGGGGAAAGAAAGTGGTTTTGATGGGCGTGAAATTGGATGATTTATTTTCTGGAAGCCCTAATAGGAATTACACTACAGAGCAGTTCAAACTTATCGGCCAAAAGTAATGCTTACGCAACTTTGGGTGGCATTGTTCGTTACAGATTGAAACTTCGGTAAACTGTCTTTGGAAGTGTCCTCAACAGACCAAAGTCAGAGCCTTTTTGCTTCTGCACTTGAATCGCGGCGTAAACCGTTCTCATTAGTGCCCTCTGCTCACGAGTCTGAATCTGAATGAAAAGCTCAAGCAACTTTCTCTTTTTTGCAGTGGGTTTAGTCAAAGAATCTATGGGCAGAAGGCGTTTTGCACGCCATAGACCATCATTAGATTGTCTGACATCTTGCACCCTACTATTAGATGTTAGGGTAACAATCGAGGTCTGTTACTCCCAATGGAGATTTTATGATTGATCTTCTCATTTTAATTAGAAGTTAATGCCGATTTTCAGGCGATTTGCCAGAAAACTGAAAATAATACATATATTTATCAGCATAAAGCTTCTTAATTTATTAGGAGCTATCAAAATATTAAACACGCTAGATGTTTTTAGGGATTTTGGGAGTTAATTTTTGGTCTTTTTGGTTCATCTGTACTAATGGAAAGTCGGGATTTTTCAGATCAATATACTCTATTTGACCGGAATTAAATTTTGTTGCTAAATGGCGCATTTGGGCGAGTACCTTAATTTGTTCAGATAACTGGGGGCCTGGAACACCGAGATGCACATTTCCTAATTCTGTTTTCAAAATTAAATTTGTTGGATTTTGGCAATCAATTTCTATAACTTTTACAGGACTTTGGCTCACAGCTTCATGGAGTTGAGTCCAGTAAAGGCAGTATTGATTTGGCGAACCAATTACTCTGAGATTGGGTAATTTTTTAGTGGGATTCAGTGATGTATATTTTTCTAAAGGCATCCAGGCCCCACTTGCATCTAGTAAGCCGATTATTACTTTTTTGTTGCCACGTGTTTGAGTTACCGCTACAGGTACTCGTTCTTGGATTTCAATGATTAATCCAGGAGGAAATAGGCGGCGTCTGACGATCGCTTGGGCAATAGTTGGTTGTTTCTTTAAAGAGTTAGCGATCGCTGACGGTTCTATCCGCCACAAAGACTGAGGGTAAGACAGCACCAACAATGACTGAGTTGTTTGAGCCGACAGCAATTTATTGCCTGATTTCATCACTATTTGTTTGGGAGCCTTTAGCATCCACACTGGTTGGACTGCCATCCACAGCAATCCACCTGCCAAACCAGTAATGGCAAAGGTTCGCCAAATAGCTTGAATAATTCTCATCCGCCGCTGCCGACGCAATTTCTGACGACGCTGGGCTAGATGCGTGCGGGAAACTGATATTATGCCAGCCATTCACACCCCTTTTTGGTTGCAATCTAAATTCCTTGACACGCTCGTATCATTATTAATTTCAGTAAACACTGCTGGCATCTTTTAGCCGCTCTCCTCAAGACTTTTTTATTTTTAGTAACACTTTACAGTAACTACACAATGATTATGGCGCTAGTCATTATTCCGATTAAAGTTTACGGTGTCCATTTTTAACTGACTGTAGTCTTTTTGACAAGTTATTTTTGAAGATTTTTTCTTAAAGATTACAAAATATTAATTCAGATGTATGGGATTTTGCCTTCTTGACAAATAGAATGTGAAATGATATATAAATATTCCTATATCTCTGTATACCTTGCTATAATTCATACTAGTTAGACTCATTAGCTATCCAAACTGAGAACCATGAAATTTTGTAGCTTTTTTTACTTACTTCCTAGGCCATATAATTTTGTGGCACGTCAAACAAAAGGGAGAGATTGTCAAAACCTCAATAGCAGGTGTAAAAAGGACAGATATGCTTAAGACCTGACGGATCGAATGGTACGAATAAAAGATGAAATCCTTGCCAGGTATGGGTATAGGGGATAGGGTGTAGTTTCGGAAAAAATCAAGAAAAGTAAAAATAAGTGCGAACATAAATAAATTTCTTGGCTACGCAACGCTGGCGCAAACGTCACTATACCCCACACCCTACACCCCACACCCAAAAGCTTTGCAGATAATGGGTTTGCATTATCTTAGTACCATTCGTTATTAGGGTCAATTAAATCTCTACCATACTACTGACAGTAATCTGGCAACAAGTGCTGTCTTTTGCAAGACACTACTACCTTGCGAGTTAATCCTGTGTCTACATCGTAGATAAGGATTAATTGTATAAAAAATCCAAACTAAACTGCATCTACATAAACCTCTACATACATGAAAACGACATTAAATTTGTCACGTTTTTATAAAGCATGTAACCCTAGCTACACGCTAAATATAAGTAACGTACTAGATCGGCAGTATTACATAGATTTTGCTGATGTACGTGGTTGCAAAATTGTCGAAGAATTGCAACGAACTATCGTTCGTATTTCTCCTGACGAGCCAACCTGTCAGTTATTTACGGGTCATATCGGCTGCGGTAAGTCAACGGAATTGCAGCGCCTCAAGACAGAATTAGAATTGGCAGGATTTCATGTGGTTTATTTTGAGTCCAGTCAAGACTTAGACATGGCAGATATTGATATCAGCGATATTTTGCTGAGTGTAGCCCGTCAAGTTAGTGCCAGTTTAGAAGGCATTGGCATCAAACTTAAACCTGGTTATTTTACCAATTTGTTTAAAGAAGTAGGCGATTTTTTGCAAAGCCCCATAGAGCTTTCTGGACAAGCAGAGTTGTCCTTGGGTATTGCCAAAATTACCGCGAAAACTAAAGATAGTACCCAGATGCGGAATCAACTGAGGCAATATCTGGAACCACGTACCAATAGTATTTTGCAGGCGATTAACGAAGAGATTTTAGAAAAGGCTGTTGAACAGCTAAAGTTAAGGGGTCACAAAGGACTGGTAGTGATTGTAGATAATTTGGATCGAGTGGATATGCGTCCCTTAGCATCCGGGCGATCGCAACCAGAATATCTCTTCATTGACCGAGGCGAACAGTTACGCCGACTTAAATGCCACCTAGTTTACACAATTCCCCTAACATTAATTTTCTCCAATGAGTATGAGACACTAAAAAATCGTCTAGGGGGAGGGATTGCACCAAAAGTACTGCCGATGGTATTAGTGCGGCAAAGAGATGGCAGTGACTACGAACCAGGAATGTCACTAGTGCGCCAGTTAGTTCTAGCTAGAGCTTTTCCAGAAGTTCCTTTGAATAGCAGACTGTTATTAATTACAGAATTATTCGATCACTCCCAAACCTTGGATCGTCTATGTCGCGTTAGCGGTGGTCACATTCGTAACTTATTGGGCTTACTTTATAGCTGCCTGCAACGACAAGATCCGCCTTTTTCTAGGGATTGCTTGGAAGCAGTGATTAAGGACTACCGCGACGATCTGCTATTAGCTATTGATGAATCCCAGTGGGAATTATTGTTTGAAGTGGTACAGCAGCAGAGAGTTAAAGGTGAGTCTGACTATCAGAGCTTACTAAGAAGTATGTATCTGTTTGAATATCGCGATCCTGTGGGGCGCTGGTTTGGCATCAGTCCAGCCTTGGCAGAAACAGAAAAAGTTTTGGCTTGGCAACAAAACAAGTAACAGTCAATTGTCATTTGTCATTGGTCATTTGTTAGTGGACTAATGACCAATGCCCCATATCCAATGCCCCATATCCAATGCCCAATACCCCATATCCAATGACTAATGACAAACAGCTACGCGTCTACACCAAAGAAAATCAGCATACTTTACAAAGATTGATTAGAGCGATCGCACTTTCTGAAGGTCAATTTGCTCTGATTTTAGTTCGATGTAACTATGGGCGATTGCGCGAGCAAATGTTAGAAAATATTCGCTCGAATACCAAAGAAATTAATATCAGAGAAATCTTTCTCAAACCATCAACTACTTCTTTACACAGCACAATAATCTCAGAACTATCTTTAGATAATCCTGCCGTCCTTACAGACTCTTTACCATCTGCTGTAATGATTTTCGGTATTGAGTCAACTACCGACCTAGAAAACTTACTTACAGGTGTCAACCAAGCACGAGATATCTATGCTGCGACTTTTCCATTTCCAGTGGTGTTGTGGCTACAGGATGAAGTAGCATCATTGCTTTCAAGATTAGCGCCTGATTTCAAAAGCTGGGCTGCAACCACTATTAAATTTGAAATGGCCAAAGCAGATTTAATTACTTTGATCTCTCAAGAGGAAGAATCTCTATTTGACAAAGTTTTAGAAGCAGGTGCTGAAACGTTTTTATCTAATGCCTTCCTAGATTTAGATCCTAAGTCGCAACACCGCCACGAAATAGAATCAGCCCGTAATGATTTACTACGCCTGTATAACGTTAAATTAACACCAGGATTAGAAGCTAGTTTAGAATTTGTGTTAGGGCGAGATAAATACGCCAACGATCAAATTAATGGTGCTTTAGCCAATTATCAAAGAAGCCTAGCATTATGGCAGCAGGAAGCGAGGAGAGTAGCAGAGTGGGAGAGTAATTCTTCTTTGCCTCTGTTATGTCCTCAACCTATGCCCCCCTCATATTTACTCAAGCAAGCAATAGTACTATTCCACCTGGGGCTTTGTTATCACCGAATGGCAGACTTATACCAGAATACTAGTAGCTATTGCGAACATGCTCTGTCGTGGTTTAAACAATGCTTGGAGCTATTGGAGGAGGTACAAAGAGAAGACTTAGTTGCTAAATTCATTTTGCCTGCTTGTGAAATGCTGCAACGTTTACAAGCCTGGGATGACTTAAAAGAATTAGCTCAAAAGTCATTACACCTACATAAAACTTATGGAACTCCCGCACAAGTTGCTCAAAATTATGGTTTTTTGGCAAATGTGGCGGCTTCAGAATCGAATTGGCTACTGGCTCATGAATTAGCAAATACAGCGCTTTCTATCTCCGAAGAAGTAACACAAGTTTCTCTGCGAGACGCTTTGCGAAGACGACGACAAGAAAGTTGGTATCTTCTCTTGCTAGCACGCACACAACGGCATTTGGGTGAGTGCGAGGAAGCTATCAATAACTTGGAATGGGCGAGGGTAGTTTGTGAGCTACAACATCAGCCATTACTTTACTTAGAGATTTTAGAGGAACTGCGATCGCTTTACTTTTTTGAGTGTCATAACTATACAGAAGCCTTTAAGCTGAAGCAAGAAAAAATTAAAATAGAACATCAGTATGGCTTTCGTGCCTTTATCGGAGCAAGTCAATTACAGCCAAAACGCCCCAGAATTAACCCAGTACTAGAACCTCACAAAATACTGTTTATTCCTGAAGAAATTGCTCAAGAAATATCTGCTTCTGGACGGCAACAAGATGTCAATCGCTTAATTGAAAGGATTACCCGCGCTGACTACAAACTCACAGTTATTTATGGGCCATCTGGTGTAGGTAAAAGTTCAATTCTCAAAGCTGGTTTAGTCCCAGCACTCAAGGGAAAAGTTATCGGTGAACGCATTCCTATACCGATTGTTTTATCTGTTTATACTGATTGGATAACAATCTTGAGCAGCAGTATCAACCAAGCGCTAGCATACACAGGAATATCGGTTAATATTGACTCTACACCCACCATAATACTAGAAAGAATCCGGTTAGCATGTGAGCGCAATTATACGATAGTTATCATATTAGACCAGTTTGAAGAATTTTTCTTTGTTAGTAATCCTTCTACACAAAGAATAGAATTTTATAAATTTTTTAGTGAATGTTTAAACATTTCTTATGTCAAAATCATTCTTTCCTTACGAGAAGATTACTTACACCATTTATTAGAGTTTGAACGTTTGAGTCAGAAAAATAGTACTGGCTTATATGATTTAGGAGTAATTAATAAAAATATTCTTGATAAAGATATTCGCTACTATTTAGGAAAATTCTCTAGCCGAGATGCCAAAGCCATAATTCACAGTCTTACTCAACGTTCACATTATGAACTAAGTGAGGAATTAATTAACCGATTAGTCCAGGATTTGACAGGAGAACTAGACGAAGTACATCCAATTGAATTACAAATAGTCGGTGCTCAACTACAAATAGAAAATATTACGACACTTGCAGAATATAAGCTTTGTGGTGGCTCGGCAAAATTGGTAGAACGCTGGTTAGGGGAAGTGATTAAAGACTGCGGTCAGGAGAACGAAGAGTTAAGTTGGAAATTATTATTTGAGTTAACAGATGAAAAGGGGACGCGACCTTTAAAAACTAAAGCTGATTTAGCGGCTGCATTAGTTAATAATTATGATATAGAGACGATATCAAGCTTTGACAAAGTTGGAGAACTGATTTTAGAAATATTGGTGGGTTCAGGCTTGGTATTGCGAGTCAGAGAAGAGTTAGGCGATCGCTACCAGTTGGTTCACGATTATTTAGTTGAACCAATTCGCCAAAAGAACAACTATGGTATACTCGCCGAATTAGAAAAAATTAAACTTGAAAAAACTAGAGCCGAAGCAGCCCAACAACTTAGTCAAAAGCAACTAAATTTGGTATTGCAACGACGACTGCGGGAAGCACGGATAGCAGGTGCAATCCTAGCAATTATGGGGGGAACAATAGCAGCGTTATGGTGGCAAGCCGACTTACAAAAAAGAGCAGCAGTCCGCCAAACTCTACGAGCTGAAAGCAGTGAAACCAACTTGAAAATTAGTGGAATCGCTGCTGCTAGCGAAGCTTTGTTTGCCTCTAATAAAGAATTTGATGCCCTATTAGAAGGTTTGCGGGCTTGGAGAAGACTTAAACAAGCAGATGGAGTTCAGCCAGATACCCGAATGCGGGTAGTGACAGCCTTGCAACAAGCAGTTTATGGGGTAACAGAGATCAACCGCCTGGAAGGGCACACTGATGTTGTCTGGGGAGTAACTTTCAGCCCAGATGGTCAGTTGCTAGCATCAGGCAGTAAAGATAAAACAGTGAAACTTTGGCGTCCTGACGGTACCTTACTCCAAACCCTCAAAGGTCACACTGATGCTGTTAATTGTGTAAGTTTCAGCCCTGATGGTCAAACCCTAGCGTCAGCCAGCCTCGACAAAACAGCGCAAATATGGCACAAAAACCCGGTTACAGGTGAATTTGACCTCAAGCCATATAAAACCCTGAAAGGACATGAAGATGCGGTTTATAGCGTTAATTTTAGTCCTGATGGCGAATTGTTAGCTACTGGTGGTGAGGATACAACCGTAAGACTCTGGCGCAAAGACGGTAGCTTAGTAAAAATCCTGAGAGGACATCAAGGGTCAGTTAACTGGGTAAACTTCAGTCCTGATGGTCAATTCATTGCTTCGGCCAGCGATGATAAGACAGTGAAAATCTGGCGACGGGACGGTACTCTGATTACAACTTTGCAGGGACATCAAAAGCCTGTGATGATAGCTGTTTTCAGCCCTGACGGTAAATTCTTGGCATCAGCAGGTCGAGATAAAACAGTGAAACTTTGGCGGCGGGAAAGTAATAATACTAAAGACGGTTTTGATTTTCGTATTTACAAAAATTTACAGAAGCATAAAAAGACAGTGTGGAGTTTGAGCTTTAGTTCCGATAGTCAAAAATTAGCTTCCGCAAGTCAAGACAATACTATAAAGCTGTGGAGTATCACTGGGACTTTACTCAAAACTTTCAAAGGACACAGCGCTGCTGTTGTTGGCATCGCTTTCAGTGCAAATAATAAATCGCTAGCATCAGGAAGTTACGACAAAAGTATAAAACTATGGAGTTTAGATGCTCCAAGACCGTCTATTCTTCAAGGGCATCGAGATCAAGTTTTGAGCGTTGCTTGGAGTCCCGATGGTCGGATGCTAGCTTCTGGTAGTCGCGATCGCACTGTCAAACTTTGGCAACGGTACACCAGTAATGGCGAGGTAAAAACCCGAGTATACAAAACTTTGGAGGGGCACACAGATCAAGTTCCTAGTGTCAGTTTTGACCCAAAAGGTGAAATGCTGGCTTCAGGAAGTTATGACAAAACTGTGAAACTTTGGCGGTTGGACGGTACTTTAATCACGACTCTCTACGGTCATAGCGATAGTGTAATGAGCGTGAATTTCAGTCCTGATGGTCAACTTTTGGCATCAGCTAGTAAAGATAAAACAGTGAAACTTTGGAATCGTCAGGGCAAGTTGCTCAAAACCTTAGTGGGGCATCAGGGTTGGGTAAATAGCGTAAATTTCAGCCATGATAGTCAGATTTTAGCCTCTGCTAGTGATGATCAAACTATTAAACTTTGGCGGCAAGATGGTACTTTGCTCAAAACCTTCTCGCCTCACGACAGTTGGGTGATGGGTGTTAACTTTAGTCCCACTGACGATTTATTGGCTTCTGCTAGCTGGGATAACACCGTGAAACTGTGGCGACGGGATGGGACGTTGTTAAAAACGTTATTAAAGGGGTACAGCGATAGCGTCAATGCCGTGACTTTCAGCCCCAATGGTGAATTACTCGCCGCCGCCAGTTGGGACAGTACAGTGAAACTCTGGAGCCGTGATGGCAAATTAATTAAAAGTCTTAATGGACATAGCGCTGGGGTATTAAGTGTCAGTTTTAGCCCAGATGGTCAAACACTAGCATCAGCTAGTTACGACAAGACGATAATTCTGTGGAATTTAAATCTTGATGATCTGCTTGTTCGTGGTTGTGACTGGGTGGGCGATTACCTCAAACACAACCGCAATCTTGAGGAGCGCGATCGCCTTCTTTGTGATGGGATAACCCGTACAAACCCTTTTTAATTACAAATTACGAATTAGGTTGAAGCCTCAATAAGCAACCGCTCTTGGTTTAACGGTTGATGAGGCGATCAGAATTGTTAATTCAAAGTAGAAATAAATTTCTAGCTAATCAACCAAAAGAGCGATCGCTCTCCAAAACTTCATGGCTATTTTCTTCAGGAGCCTCTTGTGGCAAATTCACTAAAAAGGCTTGTAGCCTCATGCGCTCAATATAAGGCCAGCCTCCCTCAGACTCAATATCTTTCAGCAGTGAGTAAAGTTGGCGACGGTTAACAGGTAAACTCTCTTGAAAAACCCCATCTCGGATCTCTCGGTGTAACTGCTCTAATTGCCGCAGCAAAGCCAAAAGAGCTACAGTATCGCCTTCACAAGCTGTAGCAGCATCATACACCACAGTTGCGATCGCTTGCAATTTACCAGACAACTTCTCTGATTCCATATTTTTGTGATCGTTCATGCCACCCTTTTCGTATAAATGAGGTCAACTCAAATTTACCGGAGATTTTTAATTTTCTCTAGTTTGTCAGTTGTCTCCTTGTTACCGCATCTCCTCACTTGCCCTAGTTAGGGGTGAATTTGAAGAAGAATTCAACAAGCCAGAATTCAGAATTCAGCAATCTTTTAGTGGGGGATTCAGACCCACCACTACGAAAGTTGACCACTAAATCGTACCCCTGCTCTTAAGCAAGCTAGCAAGAGCGTCTCTGAAAGACAAGATTTAGTGGGGGTCTTAAACTCCTTGATTCATTCGCTTTTTCGGTCAGAATTCATGCCCAATTCTGGCTCCTGACTCCTGAATTCTTTCTTGATAACTAGATTTGTATCTTTATCAAAAGCAATTGCGAACGCTCCAAAAAGAGCGTAGTAATCTTTAGCATAGGCTCTACAAAAGCTATAGCAGTCGAAGCATAGGTTAGGACTATGTTGGTTGCTGAAACCTTTGATAATACTGAGTTTCTACTCAGCACTCAGCACTCAGCACTCAGCACTTTGCTATAAATGCGATCAAGACGAGACTTTCTGGAATTTTGAGAACTTTGATTTTGAGTTAAAAAAAATCGTATGATCTGGCTGATTTACCCATCCAAAAATGGGCTGTATGTAGTGGCGTCACATACATGATACAAAAAGACTTGGGCGACGACGCTTTTGCGATCAGCAAGAGCAAAGTGCGAAGCAGACACCTCTGTTCGTACTTTTCGAGGCATAAGCATTTATGCTTCTCTGTGTGAGGCTTACTCATACACTCGCCCAACTCTAAACAAATGCCACCAACAGTAAAACTGCTGGTTTTTTGCTCCCCTAGTAACACACATCCAAAATGGATGCAGTGTCCTACTTAGTCTGGGGTTTACACTCCAAGCTCAAGAGAGCGACACGTTTAAGTACGTTTAGCAGAGAAAAGTTTGAGCAGCGTCTGATAACTAGACACCCGAACACTTGCTTCAACTCTCTTAATTAGAGCAAAGCCGTGTCCGAACAAAGTTAGCTTTTCGCAGAGTAGCAGCTTCTCATTAGAGATCAAAGCTTCGATGCAGTTTTACAACTTAGATATTAATTTTTGAGATTGAGGTTGACCATGAGGTATCGCGCTTTAATTGTTGCATTCTTGGCTTTGTGCCTGGGGCTAATAACCGCTTGTAGTGATGCTCCTGCTAGCAGTAGTGGTAGAGATGTACTCACTTACGATCAAATTCGCGGCACTGGCTTGGCTAACAAATGCCCCCAACTAGCAGAAACACGCCGTGGCTCCATTCCCATTGATTCTAGCCAGTCCTATGCCATCAAAGAACTTTGCTTGGAACCAACTAGCTTCTTCATCAAAGAAGAACCTGCTAATAAACGCCAAGAAGCAGAATTTGTTGCCGGCAAATTGTTGACCAGATACACTTCCACCATTGACCAAGTGCAAGGTAATCTAAAAGTCAACGCAGATAATAGCCTGACCTTTAAGGAAACTGATGGTCTTGACTTCCAAGCTATCACTGTACAACTACCTGGTGGTGAGCGAGTACCTTTCCTCTTCACCATCAAAAACTTGGTTGCTCAAAGCCAACCCAGCTTGACCAGTATTAACACCTCTACGGACTTTGAAGGCAGCTTCAAAGTTCCTTCCTATCGTGGTGCTGCTTTCCTAGATCCCAAAGGTCGTGGTGTCGTCAGTGGCTACGATAATGCTGTGGCTCTCCCCGCCCAAGCAGATGATGAAGAACTTACCCGCACTAACGTCAAGCGTGCTGAAAATCTCAATGGCAAGATTTCTCTGCAAATCGCTAAGATAGACAGCTCTAGCGGTGAAATTGCTGGCACTTTCGAGAGTGAACAGCCATCTGATACAGATTTAGGTGCTGGCGAACCTAAAGAAGTCAAGATTCGTGGTCTATTTTATGGACGGGTTGAATCGACTCGTGGCTAAATCCTCGAAAGTAAGGCAACTGACTGGCACTCAAAACGACAATTCTGTAAGTATCAGACTTGATCGCAAAAGTTAACCTATCTACCCTCTTTAAAAAAGAGGGTAGATAGATTTTTTACAAAAATCGGGAAAAGTTAAATTTGAGCAAAATAGCTCTGGCAATTGGGAAAATTTTTATCCCTCAGTCTTATGGGTCACTTGATTCACCCCTTTAACCTTTTCCCTTTGATTAAAACACTATAGACTTAAGTACAAAAAAGGGTGAGATGCCCTTTTTTTATTGGCTTGCGTAAATATACATAAGATTTTTTTTAAATTATTAGTAATTTTTAACTATTGGCTCAATCTCAGTGGAATGAGTACGTAATTTTACTGTAAATCCAACTTTTGCTTGTCAAACGAAAGCTCGACTACTGTTGTTTCGTTTCTCTAAATTAACTTCATCGTTAATTAATTGAAGTTAAGTACAATCTCGGTTTTATATTTAGTGATTAATTTTATATTTTATTTCTATGTGGTTCTAAAAAAGCTACAGGTCATACCAAAGATAAATAACCAACTAAATAGCGATTTCGCCCATTTAAATTTTGCTCGATTGTCAAGTATACCTATGGAGTTTTGATAGAAAATCTTTATTATCTACCATAGCAAATGCTTAGGAAATATAGCGCAATATTTCCTTTAATATCGTGCGATCGCAGCTGAATTTAAAAAGCGAATAATTGATTCTTTATTTGCTCAATAAACCCGGTGCTATGCCTACCACAGTCACCAATGAACTAAAGCACGAAATTTGGCAGTTGTTGCGAGAATATCAGCAATCTCCGTCAGAAAATATCCGCAATCAACTGGTAAAACTCAATTTTGGACTTGTGAGAAAAGAAGCTCACTATTGGACAAATCAATGTCATGAAACCTACGATGATTTGCTCCAGGTTGGATGTTTGGGTTTAATCAGAGCTATTGAAAGATTTGAAATTTCTAAGGGACATGCCTTCAGTTCCTACGCTCTTCCCTATATTCGGGGTGAAATTCAACACTATCTCCGAGATAAAGGTGTCACCGTGCGAATTCCTCGGAGATGGTTAGCGCTCCAACAGCAAGCAATAGGAGTATCACGTTCTTGGCGTGAAAAATACAATCGTCAACCAACCGACTCGGAATTAGCAGCAGCACTGGAAATTTCTCTAAATGAATGGCAAGAAATTAAATTAGCATGGGTGAATCGCGCTCCCTTGAGTCTTGATGTGCCAATCCAAGATGGAGAAGAAGGTTCTACCTGCTTGGGAGAATTGGTTCCAGATCCTCACTATCGCAGCTTTCAACTGGCACAAGAAGACCAACTTCGCTTACAACAAGCGTTGGTTCAGCTAGAAAAACGCACCCGCGATGTCTTGGAATGTGTATTTTTGCAAGATTTGACTCAAAAACAAGTTGCAGAACATCTTGGTATCAGTGTAGTAACGGTTTCCCGTCGAGTCAAGAAAGGACTGGATTTGATGAAAGAACTTATGGGTGTGGCAGAAGATTGACTGCAAACAAACACAAAACCGCAGTTATACTGCGTAAGCAGTGCTAAAAATCACCCTTGAAATGTAAAAAATTAGGTTATAAAGGGAACATACTTTGCCTTAGATCCAAATTTTAGGCATGTTGATTTCCAATTTTAAATTTTCCAATGGCTTTTGAGAAAGGCTCATGGGCATAACTTCAAAAATTACAATTGCAGCTATTCTAACTTTGGCGATCGCCGGATGTGCTTCTGAAGATACACAACAAGCCATCAATCCCGTGCCAATTCCCAAAATAGCCAAAAAGTCGCCACCAGCGGCTCAATCCTTTAAGAATCCAGTGATACCTGCCAAACAGGTTTCACAAGTTAATCTTGCATCTGTTAACTTGATTCAATCCACTAATGCTACAGAGCGGGCACGAGAACTTGTGATATCAAAAAATCGAAGCGATCCTTTTGCAGAAATTTTTGGGCAGACTGTTCCGGGAATGGCTAAAACATCTGGAAGACCAGTTCCCGTGTTGCCTAAGCTACCTACTGCAACGATAGTAAAACTAAAACTTCCAACACGCAGCATCGCTTTAAATCCAAAGAAAAATAACGTTTCTTCTCTCCCAAAAAAAGTCAATCCTACCTTGACTTCAGTATTGCCTAAAGTTTTGCCTCAAGTTGTCCCCAACCCCACTTTAGTATCTGTATTGCCACCACCAGCACAGCCTGAATTAGCAAGGGCAGTGGTTGTGACTGGTGTAGTTCTAATTAGTAAAGAACCACAGGCAATTATCAAAGTACCCGATGAGCCGACAAGTCGGTATGTACAGGCGGGACAGCGATTAGCAAATGGCGTACTGATTAAACGTATTGAAATGAATCAGGGCTACAACCCCATCGTCATTTTGGAACAATATGGTATTGAAGTTGCCAAAATGGTAGGGGAAGGGGCTGTTAACTCAACGCCGCCAGCTGCGTCTGCTAGTGGCAATGCTATTTCAGTGACAACGCCCCCCCAAAATTCTTTTCAGGTGGGAGCTTCGTAAAGATGGAGACTAAGGAAAAAGTTGAATTTGCTGGTTTGCCTTTGGCTGTTTATAGAGAAATAGCAGCTCATTTACGTCAAGTCGAAGGGGTGGAAGTGGATTTAATTTCTCAATCATCCCAACAGTTTGATTACAATCAAAGTCAAATTGCTGGCTTGAGCCTCTTGTGGACAGCAAACTCTAGCTTAGAAAATCGGCAACGAGTTAACCAGATTTTGGCTTACTATCAAAATCGCTATATGAATTCTATTTGATTTTTTGATTTGTGAGAATTGCAACCCGCAGAACCCCGACTTATTAAAGAAGCCGGGGTTCTTGTTGTTCACGAATCATGCTGAAGTTCATTCCACAGAGCAGCGATCGCAGTCAGCATTATTTAACATAAGTTCATAAAGAATAGACTTCTTGCATAAATCCAAAATAAGAACCCCACCCCGCCTTTGACGTAAGTCAAAGGCTCCCCTAAGAGCCTGCGGGGAGGGGCTGGGGTTTAGGGGACTTTTGCAAGAGGTCTAATACTGTCTAACGACCTGACAACACGCAGCAAGGTGAGGATTTCAAAAAGCAACGTTATGATAATTAATGCATTAATTGAGCTTGGGTCTAATAATAAATAAGTTGGCACAAATAAACCTCCAGAGTACGGAGACGATTAATCCTCTTTGTACAGCAGTCAAGAGCAATAGTTTTTGACTGTATATCTAGGTGCTGCGTCCAACCAAAATCAGCCGTTGTACAAATTTCCATAAGGATAATTCAAGTGACTAGGACTAATTCAGACTTTCTTTCTTCCAGCGATCCGGCGATCGCGGAGTTACTCAACGACGAACTACAGCGTCAGCAAGACCACTTGGAGTTGATTGCTAGTGAAAACTTTACGTCTGCTGCTGTGCTGGCGGCTCAAGGTTCGGTACTGACAAATAAATATGCTGAGGGATTACCTGGAAAACGCTACTATGGCGGTTGTGAGTTCATCGACAAAATCGAGAAACTAGCGATCGACCGTGCTAAACAGATATTTGGTGCTGCTCATGCGAATGTGCAACCCCATTCTGGCGCACAAGCCAATTTTGCTGTGTTCCTCTCACTCCTAGAACCAGGGGACAAAATTATGGGGATGGATTTGTCTCATGGGGGACATCTTACCCACGGTTCCCCTGTAAATTTCTCAGGTAAGTGGTTCCAAGTTAGCCACTACGGTGTCAGTCAACAAACAGAACAACTTGACTACGATCAAATTCGTGAGCTGGCGCTGAGGGAGCGTCCTAAGCTCTTGATTTGTGGTTATTCAGCTTATCCTCGTGTAATTGACTTTGAAAAATTCCATAGTATTGCTGATGAAATCGGCGCTTACTTACTTGCCGATATTGCTCACATTGCTGGTTTAGTTGCTAGTGGTCTTCATCCCGATCCTATTCCTCACTGTCACGTAGTAACAACAACTACCCATAAGACTCTACGCGGCCCTAGAGGTGGTTTAATCTTGACGGGCGACGCAGAACTAGGTAAAAAGCTAGATAAATCTGTTTTTCCTGGCAGCCAAGGCGGGCCATTAGAACACGTTATTGCTGCCAAGGCAGTAGCTTTTGGAGAAGCCCTCAAGCCTGAGTTTAAAACTTATTCTGCCCAAGTGATTGAAAATGCTCGTGCTTTGGCCGAACAACTGCAAACTCGTGGTTTAAAGTTAGTATCTAACGGCACTGACAATCATTTAATCCTAGTAGATTTACGCTCTGTAAGTCTAACTGGTAAGCAGGCAGATCAGTTAGTCAGTACTGTGAATATTACTGCTAACAAGAATACTATTCCCTTTGATCCGCAGTCGCCATTTGTTACCAGTGGACTGAGGTTAGGTTCGCCAGCAATGACCACGCGGGGCTTAGGAGTAGCAGAATTTACCGAGATTGCAAATAT
Organism: Nostoc sp. ChiQUE01b; assembly: GCF_034531255.1. NCBI lineage: Bacteria > Bacillati > Cyanobacteriota > Cyanophyceae > Nostocales > Nostocaceae > Nostoc > Nostoc sp. ChiQUE01b. The sequence continues at coordinate 73,509 of NZ_JAVRBM010000033.1, forward strand.
TATTAGCGATCGCTTACTTTCTCCAAATTCCGACGTAGTAACCCAAGATTGTCGGCAACGGGTAGCGGCATTGTGCGATCGCTTCCCCTTATATCCTCACCTGGAAATTCCTGTACCAGCACTAGCATAGGGCATGGGGCATTGGGCATGGGGCATTGGTTATTTCTCCCCCTGCTCCCCTGCTCCCCCTGCCTCCCCCACTCCCTACTCCCCACTCCCTACTCCCCACTCCCTACTCCCCACTCCCTACTCCCTATTCCCAATCTAATGAGTGCAGAAATTATTTGTGTTGGTACAGAATTGCTACTAGGAGATATCCTCAACGGCAATGCTCAATATTTGGCGCAACAATTAGCGCAGCTAGGTATCCCCCACTACTATCAAACAGTGGTTGGGGATAATCCAGAACGATTGAAGCAAGTTATAGAAATTGCTATTTCCAGAGCGCAAATTCTCATTTTCACTGGTGGACTCGGCCCAACACCAGATGATCTCACCTGCGAAACCATCGCCGATTTTTTTAAAGTCCCCTTGGTAGAACGTTCTGACATCATTGAAGACATAACCCAAAAATTTGCTCAACGTGGTCGGGTTATGTCACCAAGTAACCGCAAGCAAGCTTTGATTCCCCAAGGTGCAGAAATTCTCCCCAACCCCACTGGAACAGCACCCGGCATCATTTGGCAACCCCGTCCTGAAATCACGATTTTTACCTTTCCCGGTGTTCCCAGTGAAATGCACCCGATGTGGGAAGAAACAGCTGTGCCATTTCTCAAAAGTCAAGGTTGGGGTAAAGAAATTATTTACAGCCGGAGTTTAAAGTTTTGGGGTATTGGTGAATCTGCTTTGGCGGAAAAAGTTGCTTCTTATTTGAAGTTGCCAAATCCCACAGTAGCTCCTTATGCAGGTAAGGGGGAAGTAAGATTGCGAGTTTCTGCTAAAGCCACTTCCGAAGCAGCCGCAGAAGAACTAATTGCGCCCATTGAAAAACAACTTAAAGAAATTGCCGGCCTGGATTTTTACGGCGTTAATAATGATACCCTTGCTTCCGTGGTCGGTCAATTGTTGCAGGCATCAAAAGAAACGCTTTCGGTAGCAGAATCTTGCACTGGTGGCGGTTTAGGCCAAATGTTGACTGAGATTTCTGGAAGTTCTGATTACTTCTGGGGTGGCGTAATTTCTTATGACAATTCGGTGAAAATTGGGCTGCTGGGAGTTAACCCAGAAGATTTAGATAAATTTGGGGCGGTAAGCGCTACTGTTGCAGAGCAAATGGCTATTGGAGTCAAAACCCGCCTTGCAACAACTTGGGGATTGAGTATCACTGGTATTGCTGGCCCAACTGGAGGGACAGATACAAAGCCGGTGGGTTTAGTTTACGTTGGTTTGGCTGGGCCAAAAGATGAAGTGGCAAGTTTTGAGTATCAGTTTGGTACAGTGCGAGGTCGAGCTTTAATTCGTCATGTAAGTGCGAATGCAGCCTTGGATAATTTGCGGCGGAAGTTGTTGACGAAGTAGGTAACTTCAGAGCGCGGTATCCGCGTCTCTATCCTCCTAAAGATGACCTCATCAGGTTTTGCCATTACTGAGTAATAACATTTAGGGTTGTGAGACAGCGATCACACTTGTTTAAAAGGCAAGTTAAATCAGAGCGATTGCTGGCTCTGTGTTCAATCTAGGGTAACTTGTTTGACTGTAATACTCATCATTTCTTTGCCTTCACTGTTGGGTGCAGCTTGTGGCTGACTCCAGGCTGTTACTTCGGCAAAGCCGACGCGATAAAGCAAATGAATAATGCTGTTGATACCTCGACGGGAACCAATGATCAGGATTTTTACAGATTCCCGATGGGAAAGTGGCAAAGTGTTGTTAGATTCCATGACAGGCATTAAAACTGTGTGATTTGTGTCCAAAACTTTGGACACAATCATCTTACATTAAATGTCCAAATATTTGAACATTTACCAAGTCACAAGCCTCTGACACAATCAGAGGCATGAAAAAAGCAGGTAAAGCGCTAAAGCGGGTACTGGAGATTTACAGCATCAGTCAGAATCGTTTAGCAGTAGCAATGGGTATTGGACGCTCCGCTGTCAACAACTGGGTTAATGAAATTAGTGACCCGCCTGCTGATACAGTGCTAGAAATTCGCAAAGGACTACAAGCAATCAATCCAGAAGCTGCTAAGGAATTTATCAAGCTTTACTTGAGTGAAGATGAAGATTGCTAAAGTGATTCAAGGACTCAATCCAGATGCCGTTCTTGAATTTGTTAGTCTTGACTTGGGAGATATACACAGTATTTGTAGTACGAGTAGTAAGGCAGAATGGTTTAATCATGCAGCTATGAGCAAAATTCCCATCCTCCAACCAAATAACTCGTACACTTTCAGAAGTTATTTTGAGATGGCATTCGAGCCAGAAGACATACTGGCTGAATTTGGCTACTCTTTAAAACGTTCCTCTCTCAATCAACAAAAGTCCACCATTGAATTAGATAGACTCGCAAATCTCAAATCTAGGATTGAGGAGAGTTTTATTGAAGTTGCGATCGCTTCGTAACAGACTAAAGCAGGAGACAAATTGTATCAAAAGGCACTGGCTTAGTCGCACTTTCAAAATCATTTCCAAACCTCGGTCAAATCTAGGATAAACCCAGGCAAGATATCTTCACCTGACAAGCTTATGGGATTATCTATAACTTCCACGGACTGGCCTTGCCTATAAATCTCTACCTTTTTGTTTTTTCGGTCAATTAACCAACCTAAACAAGCTCCGTTTTCCATATATTCCCTCATTTTGGCTCGTAGGGGTTTCATATTGTCATTTTTAGAACGCAGTTCCAGTACAAAATCAGGACAAAGAGGGACAAATCCATCTTGCTGTTCTGGAGTGAGTGCGTCCCATCTGTCTTGACTTACCCAAGCTGCATCGGGAGAGCGGTTGGCTCCGTTAGGGAGGTGAAAACCAGTCGAAGAGTTAAATGTCTTACCAAGTCTTGTTTGACGGTTCCAGAGCCATAGTTGTCCTTCAATATCTAAATTCCTATTTCCTGTAGTACCTCCAGTTGGAGCCATAACGATTAGCTCTCCTGTCACAGTTCGTTCTAGTTGTAAATCTCGGTTAGCGATCGCCAACTCAACTAACTGCTCATGGGTGACTGTAAGTGTTAGCGTTGGTGGAATATTCACTGCAATGGCTCGAGGTGTTTTGGCTTGTGTCACTGTTTCGTTTCAAACCTGCGCTTATTTAGAAGCTCTACATAGATTCTAAAAACCATTTGCATTCATTTCCATAGTTTAAAGTAAATGCGTCACTATGGCGAACTGGCGATCGCACTTTTTATTGAGGTTGCGATCGCCTTTGGTAAAAAATATTAACACCAATATTTATTTAGGTTATTTGATTGCAGCTAAATCACGTTTTAACTTTTTGTTAATCGTTTCTAACACTTTAGCTTCTTCTGGTGTAATTACTCCGTCTAAATCAGCAATTTTTTGGCATTGCGCTAATAAAGGTACAGCAAAGTCACTATTAATTTGCTCAAGTAAGGTTTCTAAAGATGGTGGAGATTTGATATTAGCTGCGATCGCATCGATTGAGGCAGGACTAAGGTTAGCAGCTTGTAATTCTGGTAAAATATCTTCCCAAGATTTATCTGGATTACCTGCTAAGACAATGTGAACCAAAATCTGATCCATAATCTTTTCTTGAGAAATAGCGGCTTCGAGAAATTTTCCGCTCTCTAGTTGAGCATCGACTAATGTTGCTTCTAAAGTTAATGGATTCTGCTTCGCTTCATAAAACTGACAAGCTGCATAACCTAATGCGTAGATCATGACTGCATTTGAACTAGCACTAATGACGGCTCCCGCTACTGGTACAATTCTTAGTAAACCCAAACCTGCTTTGATTGCTGTTTTTCCACCTACTCCTAAACCAAAAATTGCTACCGCTTCTCCTCTGCGATCGGAATCATTTAAATCCATTCCATAGGCAGCAGCAATTTGATAGACTAACTCCACCGATAATGCAGATGTAGCAGCCCAATCCACTACAAACATTGCAGCTGCTTGTCCCGGTGTAAGGCTACTAGCAAGCCCTGTTCCTCCTGCTAAAACAGCTTTTTCCAGCATAAGATGATGGGCAATTTGTGCTGGTTGTTCATTTGGGTGTTCTTGCTGTAACTTTCTAACAGCAGCCTCAGCTTTAACTAAATCAACCTGTTGAATTAAAGGATTTAACCAATCTTGATTTAGAGATTTTATTGCTACTTGCAATTGGGGATTATTACCAACAATTGCTAGCGCCTGCCCTGCTATTTATGTTGCCTGGAAAGCAGCACCTCCAATAGTCCCACTAATGCTTACAGCTGCTCCTGCAACAGCTTGTCCAGCTTGAACAGCAGCACCTCCAACGACTCCGGCTGTTCCTGCTACTGCTCCAAACAATGAACCCAAAAAAGATGATTTTTGTACAGTTAATTTATCATCTGTTGTTGTTTGAGTAATGGCAATTGAAGATTCCACTTCAATTTTTGTTTGAGGTATTAATACAGATGAATTTAATAGTGCTTCTAACTCAATTTCTTGTTGCCAATCAGGCAAATCTTCACCTGTAACTCTACCGTATATTTTGACATTCTTAAAAGATTGGATGCCTAAATTAATTAATCCATTACAAATAACCGGGACTACTAACTGTTGTACTGGAACTTCAATTGATTCCAGCATTATCTGTAAACAATTTTGTTTTAAACTAGTTTTTGGCGTAATTGTGGGTAAATTTAACCACTGACTTATTAAAGTGTTAATCGCATTTGTATCACCCTGCTTGGCAAATTCTAGAATATTTAGCTGTATCATAACTTAGTACTGGTGAGAGTCTTAGCAATAACTTAGTTCAATTATTCCCACTCACTAGAATAAAAGTAACATTTGACACAGTGGATTTCTAATCATCAGCCATCCCACGTCTACCTATCAGCACAATCAATCACGGGATCGCTTGCTGTATTCTTCACAGTTTGTTACAAAAGTACAAAGAACTTCTAGAGACTAAAAACCACATGTTCGGCGGACTTACTGGTTTACAAGATCCTAAAGGCACTGATTGGGGAGAGCGGATGCTCAACACGGTCGCCAGCCAAACGATTCGCCACTTATTCACCCAAAGCGAGTCAGTAGAAGTCTTTGTGCGCTGCTACCCCTCCAGCAAGCTCTTGCAAGGCAGCATTGATAGCTTCAAAATGAGCGGTCGTGGCTTGGTGATTCGGAGAGATTTCGCGGTTGAGGAAATGTCTTTTGAAACTGATGCAGTGGCTATTGACTTTGGCTCGGTTTTAAGTGGCAAACTCAGCCTTAAGCAACCTACTCAAGCGATCGCTCAAGTAATTTTATCAGAAGCAGGCATAAACCAAGCCTTTAATGCAGAACTGGTGAAAAAGCGCTTGCTTAACCTCACCGTACCATCACTGACAGCATTATCTGGTGGTGAACCAGTCTCCTTTACGGAAGTTCAGGTAAAGCTATTGCCAGAAAATCGCTTACAGCTTGTAGCAAAAGCAGATTTAAATAATGGCGAACTTGTACCCTTGAGCATGATCCTAGCTATAGGCATTGAAAGGCGGCGGCGAGTTTCTTTCAAAGATCCAAAAATCGAACTTGACCAAGTACCGGAAGCACAACGCGAAATCTCGCAAACCTTGAGCGTGGCGCTGGTAGAAATTTTAGATAATATGGTTGATCTTGATCGTTTTGACCTCGATGGGGTGAAAATGCGGCTCAACCGATTAGAAACTGAAGGTCAAAAACTTATTTTCAGTGGATATGCTGAAATTGAACGTATTCCAAATAGTCCTTAATCCAAGATTACAGGTAAAAAATTAAAATAAAGTGAAGCTTTAAACAAATTAAATACCGCCTAGATGATTCTAGGCGGTAGTTTAAATTTTTAGGTTTTGAAGGGAGTTAGGAGTTATTGTTTATAGATTGTAATTAATTTTTATTTATCACTCCTAACTCCTGTAGAGACGCGATTAATCGCGTCTCTACTTTCTATCTTCCCACGCCTACATATTGGAATCCAGCGCGGATTATTGCTTCGGGGTCGAGGAAATTACGACCATCGATGATAACGGGGTGGGCCATCAGTTTCGCCATCTTCACATAGTCGAGAGTGCTAAACTGCTGCCATTCAGTGACGAGTACTAAAGCATCGCAGCCATCAGCAAGTCTTTCAGCATCGGTTTCTACTAGCACACCAGAAAGCCCATGACGTAGACCTGTTTGGGAAACAATGGGGTCATAAGCTTTAACTTTGGCTCCGAGTCGGTTTAGCTGCTCAATTAGGTTGAGTGCTGGGGCGTCGCGCAAATCGTCGGTATCGGGCTTAAAGGTCAGTCCGAGTAGTCCGACTGTTTTGCCTTTGAGAATTTTTAGAACTTGTTGGAGTTTTTCCAAAGCAATCAACCGCTGACGTTCGTTAACACTAACAGCAGATTTCAGTAGCTGGGCTTCATAACCATAGTCATCAGCAGTGTGAATCAGAGCAGAGACATCTTTGGGAAAACAAGAACCACCCCAACCAATACCAGCTTGTAAAAACTTGTTACCAATGCGGGAGTCTAGACCGATACCTTTGGCTACTTGGGTGACATCAGCACCGACGCGATCGCAAATATTAGCAACTTCGTTAATAAAACTAATCTTAGTAGCTAAAAAGGCATTAGCGGCGTATTTAATCATCTCCGCCGAACTGAGGTCTGTTGCCAAAATTGGCACTGGGGGTAGAGATTGATCCTCTGCGTACTTGCGTTCCACAATTGGGGCATACAGTTGTTGCATCAAGGATACTGCCCTTTGACTATTGCCTCCTAGTACAATGCGATCGGGGTTGAAGGTGTCGTGAACTGCCGAACCTTCGCGCAAAAACTCTGGATTGCTAACTACATCAAACTCGGCTACAAATTCAGGTAATTTCTCATCACTCGGCACTCCACCTGCGGGTATCAGTGTTTTCTGCCGCTCTGCAACACCATCTAAAACAAGCATCCGCACCCAGTCACCTGAGCCAATGGGTACTGTAGATTTATTCACTATGACTTTATAACCACCGTTGAGATTTTCCCCAATCCCACGGGCTACAGCTTCGACGTAACGAGTATCACTTTCACCAGTGGGTAAAGGTGGCGTTCCCACAGCAATAAATAGAATTTCTCCGTGGGAAACTCCAGCCGCAAGATCGCTAGTAAAATGAATCTTCTCTGCTTGAATGGCAGACTGCATAATTTCTGAGAGTCCCGGCTCAAAAATTGGAGACTGCCCAGACTTCATTAACTTAACTTTTTCTTCGTTGTTGTCTACGCAAATTACATCATGCCCAATATGAGCCAAGCAAGCACCTGTAACTAAACCAACATAACCAGTACCAATAACGCAAACACGCATTTATTTAACTCCTCACTTTTTTGGGCTTAATCTTCAAAAAGAAGTTCTCAATTTTACACTTACACATCTAGAAAAACTCAGCAACTAAATATAGTAGCTACCGTTCGGGTCAGCCTGTATGAAAATTCAGAGCGACGCTAGACGCCACTCAATTAGTTGAATTATTGATATCGCTTTGAAGGCGATCGCGAAAATCTTCTATTGTCAGTTTTAAACCCTCTTGCAGAGGAATGGTAGGTTCCCAATTTAACCAAGTTTTTGCCTTTGTGATATCAGGCTGGCGACGGCGGGGATCGTCCGAAGGTAGTGCCTCGAACTTAATCTGTGCATCTGGATTGATCATATTTTGCACAGTTTGTGCCAATTGTAAAATCGTGTATTCACCAGGATTGCCCAGGTTGACTGGGCCAACGTAGTCGCTATTCATTAGACGGATAAATCCTTCTACCAAATCGGAAACGTAGCAGAAACTACGAGTTTGCGAACCATCACCGTACACCGTTAAAGGATTACCCTGCAAGGCTTGAACTATAAAGTTGCTGACCACCCGACCATCATTTTCTAACATTCTCGGCCCATAGGTATTAAATATCCGCACAACTCGAATATCAACTTTATTTTGCCTGTAGTAATCAAATGCTAGAGTTTCAGCAATTCTTTTACCTTCGTCATAGCATGAACGTATGCCAATGGGATTAACGCTACCTCTATACTCTTCAGTTTGAGGATGAACTTCTGGATCTCCGTATACTTCACTAGTGGAAGCTAAGAAAAACCTCGCTTTCACACGTTTAGCTAGCCCCAACATATTCAGTGTTCCCATCACGTTAGTTTTAACGGTTTTAACTGGGTTGTACTGGTAATGTACTGGTGAAGCAGGACAAGCTAAATGATAAATTTGATCCACTTCTAACCGAATTGGTTCGGTAATATCGTGGCGGATCAATTCAAAGTACGGATGGCCTAACCATTTCAGAATGTTCCGTTTATGACCAGTGTAAAAATTATCCAAGCATATTATTTCATGCCCAGCATTCATTAGTCGGTCGATGAGATGGGAACCAATAAACCCAGCACCGCCCGTCACCAAAATTCTCATAGTTTCCCAGTTACTTACAAATATTTTCAGTAGCTATTGCACTTACTTTTAGATTACCCACCTTGGGTACAAAAATACAAAACAAAAAAAAAGAACAAGGCTCAATCAAAAAGTACTGTTGAACTTACTTATTTTTTCACAGTTGTAGTTTTGTTATATTTTTACCTGTTTTCTTAAGAATTCAATTAGCAAAATAACAAAAATTGTTTAAAATTATTTATTGTTCAGCCGATCTTTATCAAATCTTCAAAAATATAAAGTATTTTTACGGTTATTGAGGTTTTAGTTGAATACAACAAGTTAGTCAAGAGCGGGGTGACACTTGTACTACAAATATATACCAATAATACGGATGTACATTCTTACAGCCGATTCATTTCTTGCCAAGATTTTTGGAAATTTGATGCCTCCAGCGGACTAGGCCAACGCAGCCCAAGTCCACTTAATTGAACTGTACTTTGCCTTATATCATACAGCAGATGTAATGCTGCTAACCGTGTTAGACGGAACTAAATTTGTGGTTTGAGTACGTTGTGGTTCTCCAAGCATGATAATTGAGCAGGTGAGTTGTCTGGCTAACTGGGTTGTGACATCACTAATGGCTAACCCTCCAGGACTCGTGCGATTACGTATAAAAGGTAAAACTACTAAATCATATAATCGTGCTGCCTGCAAAATTGCTTGGGCAACATTTTCGTGAGCGATGATTTGAATTTCTGGGGCATTGGCCAAAGCCAATTTAGATACCAACACAGAGAGATGCGATCGCCTCCAAGCAATTTTACTAGAACTAGTGCGGCGATCGCACACATTCAGCACAGTAATGTGGCTCTGATTTGCCTGGGCTAGCATCTGGGCAAATTGTACAGGTTGTAATGTCGGTGCTGTTAAGTTTTCTATTGGTACTAAGATCCGCTGAATTTTTTTCGGTGATTCTACTAGACGTGTCACCGCTACTGGACAATGGGATGCCCAAAGCACACCATCAATCACATTCCCAAATAAACGCGCTCGTAACCCAGTCCGTTTACCCCAACCCATAACAATTAAATTAGCCTTTTGTTCGCGAGCCACTCTGCTAATTCCTTGAGCAAAGGCATCATCAATTCGCAGCACTGGTTCTGTGGCTACGCCCAAAGCTCGACTTTGTGTCGTGGCTTTATTCAATAACCACTCACTCCGTTGTAGAGACGCTTCTAACTGGGGCGCATCCATCTGAGCAGCAGCAGTAGCGATCGCTAGGGGTATAATTTTGCCCTGAGACTGACGCGCTAATAACGCCGCCATTTCAATCAAATACTGCTGGGTCTGCGGATTATATATAGGCACGACTATAGTAAAAGCACTGTCTGTTTCTGATGCATTCTCCTCAGCTAGGGGTGGTGCTGGATCTTCATCTGGTGGGGAATTCAAACCAACAGCTATTCGACTGGTTATCAACGGCCCCAAGGTTGATGTGACGAGCATTAAAACAATTACAGTGTGTAATACTTCTAGTGGTAGCAACCCAGCCCGATATCCCACTAACGTTGCTGCTAACGTTGTACCAACCTGTGGAAGTGACAGCGACCACATCGTTAGAATTTCTTGCCATTTATAGTGGTAAACCAGTTTTGTCAACAAAGCTGCGATCAATTTACTGATAATCAAACTAACTACGATCAACAGCGTTAACTTGAGCGTGTTCAGATTGTTCACAAAGGCGGGTAGATCGACCAATAAGCCAAGGTCAACAAAGAAAATGGGAATGAACAGCACACTGCCAATAAATACCACCTTTTCTTTGACTGGGCCTTCACCCACAGCTTCATTCACCGCCAAACCCGCTAAAAAAGCACCAACAATTCTTTCTACCCCAATCAATTGAGCGCCCACAGCTGCCAGAAACACAGAAAGCAACACAAACAAAAACTTGTTTCCTTCATCGTCTCCAGACCGTTTGAAAAATTCTTTACCTGCCCAATCAAAGCCTGTCACAACGGCCACAGAGTAAATAATTAACCAACCCGACAAAGTGAGTAGTTTCGCCAAGCTGAATGCTCCAGTATGAGCGACAGCTACACAAATGGCTAATATCAGTACTGCACCAATGTTTGTAAAAATTGTAGCTCCAATGGTGACAGTAACAGCTTCGTTGTTTACCACTCCCAAACGGCTGATTATCGGGTATGCCAAAAGAGTATAGGAAGCGAATAAAGAGCCAATTAAAATTGAAGTATTCCAGCCATAGCCTAAAATCACCCCTACTAAGGTTCCCATGACTAGGGGTACACTGAAAGTCAAGCTAGCAAACCCAAAGGCACGACTTTTTTGGCGGCGAAACTGTTCTAGATCAATTTCTAGCCCAGCAACAAACAGTAAATAAATTAACCCAATGTCTGATAGTAGGTTAATCATTGGTGAGTCAGACCGAAAAAGATTCCAACCTGAAGGCCCAAGTACTAGCCCTGAGAAAACCAAACCCACTAATCCTGGTAATCTTAGCCGCTCAAACATGATGGGTATAACTAAGATGACCACTAGCAAAATAGCAAAGGGAACAATTGGTTCTTTGCCAAGAACTTGGGAAGTTGGTTCCAGAACAAGAACTTGTGATATTAGTTCCATATATAGGAATTGAAGGGGCTATGGTAAAACAGCGATTACCTTGGGGGCGATCGCCCGATCAATATGAATGAATAAATAAATAAAGAAGCTACCTGACGAAAAATCAAAAATCTTAATTTACATTAACTAGGCAATTATTTAAGAATTAACTACCTACGGGTGGATTTGACTCAAAATGAACCGTAAGCGATCGTAGTCATCTTTAAGTAGCACACTTAAGCTACGTCCAGCTTTAATTAGCCATTTTCGGTCAGCTTTGCGTAACTGGTATACATCTCGAATGGCGGCTGCGGTTAAAGACTCTATTGGCGCACCATTTATACACAGCAGTGTCCGTAAAAAATCTAGTTCTTCAGTAAATTTAATGATAGCTTCTGGTTCACATCGATAAACAGCTTGATGAATTTGCGGGGGACGGGGTGGAAGATACTGATATACTCTTTGGTTATAACTTTGATTTTGCGAAGATAGTTCAAATCCCACGATCGCAGCCCGGAATTCTGTACGGAGCATGGCAAATATTTGGGGTTGTTCCTCCCGCAAGTCTTGCAAGGACAACCCTAACGCTCTGGCCCGGTGTACGGAATCTATGGGCATAGTTGTGGCATAATAGACTACAGCATAAATTTGATTACCAGATTCTTCATCTACAGAACAGACCCAGCTACCAAAGGGTGGCATTGAGGGAAAGCTTAAATCTTCCGGCTCTAAACACTGAGCTAAAAATTCCGTACTAGTAGTTTCAATCACCTCCGCAATGTGGTTCGGATGGCGATCGCCAGTGGCAAACTGTGGTAATGGGAGGCGCATAGTAATTTAGTCATTAGTCATTGGTCATTAGTCATTAGTTTTTGCCAAATGACAACGGACAAATGACTAATGACTAATCTTATTTGGCTTTTTTACGTCCGGCGGTGGTCTCTACGAGTTCCAATTCGCTCAGGCGGAAGGTAACTAATTTATCCCAGTTACCACCTTCAAATAATACGGCTACTTTGCCATCAGTCAGTCGTTGCACGAGTCCTTCATAGCGATAATAGGTATCTGCGGGATTCTTGACGCGAACAGTTGCTCCAGGCAGAATCATTTTTTTAGCCTCGCTTGTTTCCTTTTTATAGCTTAATACTTGTTAATGGTCATTGGTCATTAGTCATTGGTCACTTGTACTGTCCTTCTCTACAAGACGCGACGCGAACGACTACGCTCAAGAACCGCGTAAGTCGTTCGCATAGCCTCTGCAAGAGTTGTATTGGTCATTTGCAAAGGACAAATGACAAATGACAAATGACGAATCAATAATACTTCTGTCTTTGGCGAAAATTTGCTACCGATTCTACTATTCCCAAGGAAATGAAGTTGGTCAGCATTGCAGAACGCCCATAACTCATCCAAGGTAGGGGAATTCCTGCCACAGGTGCTAAACCAACAGTCATGCCAACGTTCACAATTACCTGAAACACAATCATGGAAAAAACGCCAATAGCCAACAATGAACCAAAGTTATCTTTGGCGGTTTGGGCAACATGCAGTAGACGGAAGCAAATTAAGCAGAATACAAACAGCACTAACAAACAACCGACAAAACCAAATTCTTCCCCCACTGCGGAGAAAATAAAGTCTGTATGCTGTTCCGGTACAAAATTCAGTTGCGTCATCGGCCCCTTGAACAGACCCCATCCCCAAATTTCACCAGCACCAATAGCAATCCGAGATTGGATTAAGTGATATCCAGCACCGAGGGGATCGTGATCGGGATTCATGAATACAGTTAGTCGGTCTTTTTGATACTCTTTCAAAACATGGTTCCAGGCGAAGACTCCTAATTCGCCACCGAGTATATTAAGAGTCCACGCACCGATAGTACCTAAACCAAATCGACGCCAGGGAAGAGTTTGCCAGCCCACAATAGCCATTGCAACTGACCAAATTAGTCCTAATGGGCCAAAAGATAGTTCTTTGAATAAAACTATCGGCTCTGTTAAAGGCCAAGATATACTAAACAAAATGGCGGCAACCACCGGAGAAATCATCAGAATTAACCAGCCTGGGTTAGCATTTGCCCAGTAAAGCATTCCTAAGACGATCGCACCAAATACTAGTGATGTTGCTAAATCTGGCTGTAAAAATACTAATCCCCAAGGGATAGCGGTGATTGCCAGAACCCGGAAAACACCTTCGAGGCTAGAAGCAGTCCGCCTGTGTAACAAAGCTGCTAAGGTGATAATCATGCCAACTTTGGCAAATTCTGAGGGTTGCACGTTAAAGCCGGCGATACTAATCCATCGTTGCGCCCCTTTGGCACTAGTACCAGCAATCATCACGGCAATTAAGCTGAAGTTCGTTAATGAATAAGTTACCCAGTGCCACTGCATCAAGAGTTCGTAACGGGTACGAGATAAAAGCAGGGCTATAAGTACGCCGATACCCGCTACCATCCAGTGCCACCACCAGTCAGTTACTGGCTGCTTCAGTTCCGTACTGAGAATCATCAGGCCGCCAAAGATACTGACAGCAATCGGCAAACAAAAAAGTAGCCAATCTACATGCTGCCAGGGCTTAACCCAAGACTTCCAGCGAATTTTGGGGAGCGATCGTTTTAACAACATTGTGCCAGTTTAGACTTTAGCTTTAATTGTTGGGAATTAGTCAATATTGAAGAAGAATCCAGAAGTCAGAATTCAGAAATCAGAATCAATTAGTGGGGGATTCAGACCCGCCACTAATTGTAGACCGCTAAATCTTCTCTTTGAGAGACGCTCTTGCTAGCTTGCTTCCGCGCAGGGGTACGATTTAGCTCTTTTCTTAAACCCACTTATTCATCCGCTTTTTCGGTCAGGATTCAGTATGAATTCTGACGCCTTGGCGGAGCGTCTCCGGCTTTGCTCCTGACTCCTGAATTCTGATTGATCAATAGTTATTCTTCCCCAACTTCCCTAATCCCTAACACCCAGTCCCTAGTATTCCCAAGCTATAGCTAGGAAGTAGATAGAAAGTGAACTACCCCAACTTACCGAGTACGGTTGAAGTTGGGGCTTCTGTAATCAAGGGGGAGTGCCTAAACTTAGACTTTCGCCCAAGAATAGGACTTACCTCCCCTCCTACAGCAGAGACGGCTGAACCTTCCGCCTTTATCCTTTCTCCTACGGAGACGCTAGCACGAACGACTTCGCTCAGGGCAAGCATTCTGATGCCTTCGGCTCTAATATTTGCTGCTGCGTTTCCATCGCGGTCATGATGAGTTTTGCAATGAGGACAAGTCCATTCACGGACATCCAACGGCATCTCACCGATTTGATAGAAACAATTAGAGCAGAGTTTTGAACTGGGGAACCATCTATCAATTTCAACTAACTTCGCACCCTTGCGTTCTAGCTTGTAAGCTAAAAAGTTAGTGAATGTTCCCCAACCAACATCAGATATTGCTTTCGCCAATTTGTGATTACGAACCATGCCTCTGACATGAAGATTCTCTACTATGACAGCTTGGCTATCGCTGACCAACTTGTAACTAAGTTTATGTAAAAAATCAAGACGAGAGTTACTAACTCGCTCGTATACTTTGGCAACAACTTTTCTATATCTATTTCTTGATTTGCTTCCTTTAACTTTACGTGCTAATTTTTTCTGTTTACGTTTTAGATTTTTCTCGTGTTTAGCAAGATGCTTGGGATTATCGTACTTGGAAACCTTTTCACCGTCAGTAACAACTGCGAAGTGTTTTAGCCCCAAATCGATACCATATATTTTACCTTCTGAAATAACCGGATTTTCTCCCGCAGTCGCTCCACTTGGGCAAAGCCCAAGACCGCGCTGCTCTTCAATTTCGGTCAGGATAGATGCAAGATATTTCCCCGAAGGCGTTTTACTCACAGTAACAGTCTTGATTTTCTCCTCAATTGCTCTATGTATTTTGGCTTTGATTACCCCAATATTACCGGGGAGTTTGACATTACCATCTACAACTTTGACGTTTTGAGGATACTGAATTGACTGTTTACCATGTTTGGATTTGAACTTAGGAAATCCAGCACGTTTCTCAAAAAAGTTTTTATACGCTGTGGTTAGATTCAGTGTCGTAGCCTGTAAAACTTGGCTATAACAATCAGCTAACCACACAGTCTCTTCTGCCTTTTTGAGTATAGGAAGAAATGCGTTGAGCGCAACACGGCTAAGTCCCTTGCCCGTTTCTTTATAAGTTTCAATCGACTTATTTAGAGCGTAATTCCACCACCATCTAGCACACCCAAAAGTTTGCGCTAGTTGTATTTCTTGCTCAACTGACGGATATAAACGGACTTGTACAACCTTGTGTAACACTCAACATTACCTCCTTGATGTGTTTACTTTATCATAAATATAGATTGTGGTAAAGTAAATAAATGAAATAAAATAATTGGTGACTTCTCTCTTCCCCCCACTCCTTAATTAACCTGCGGTTAATATTAGTCGGAGGTGTTTTCGTCGTCACCCGGCTATCCATCCCCACCGTATAGACGGATGGGGAATTCCGCCGAATTAGTTAAAATTTATAATTATGTCAGGGCAGCAACTGATACTTTACCGGCAATGGTAAGAGCGATCGCTGTTAATGCTTTTGCTGAAGCTGAATCTGGCTCACTAACAACTATCGGCACACCGCTGTCACCACCAACTCGCGTGCAAATCTCTAACGGTACACACCCCAACAGTGGCACTCCCAATTCAGCGGCTGTTTTAGAGCCACCACCGGAACCAAAGATGTCATATTGCTTATCTGGTTGATCGGGGGGGATAAAATAGCTCATATTTTCCACGATCCCCAATACTGGGACATTCATCTGCTGGAACATCCGCAATCCCTTGCGAGAATCTAATAGAGCTACAGTTTGCGGGGTGGTGACAATTACTGCTCCTGCCATCGGCACTGCTTGGGTTAAAGTTAACTGAGCATCTCCCGTTCCCGGTGGCATATCTACAATCAAATAATCCAGTTCTCCCCATTGCACTTGATAGAGAAACTGGCGAATTACACCATTGAGCATAGGCCCCCGCCAAATTACTGGTTGATCTCGGTCAATCAAAAAGCCCATTGAAACTAATTTGACACCGTGATTAAAAGCAGGTTCCAGGATGTCACCTGTTTCAGTAGAACGCACAGTAATTTGAGCATCAGACAAACCCAGCATGGTAGGGTCATTGGGCCCGTAAATATCAGCATCTAGCAAGCCAACTTTCGCTCCAGTTTGGGCTAAAGCCACTGCGACATTTACCGCCACCGTACTTTTACCAACGCCACCTTTACCGCTGGAAACAGCAATGATATTTTTGACTCCAGAAATGCCAGTGCGGTCAGGTAAACTTTTTTGTTGCGGTGTTTCTGCCGTCACTTCTATGCTGACATCTGTAACGCCTGGGAGTTTTTTGACAGCTTTCTGACAGTCTTCGACAATAAATTCACGTAAAGGACAGGCAGGGGTGGTTAACACTAAAGTGAAACTAACCTTACCACCGTCAATTTTGACGTTGCGAATCATATTCAGTTCTACCAGACTTTTGCGGAGTTCTGGGTCTTCTACTGGTCGCAAAACTTCCAACACAGAACGGGAATCGAGGACATCGTACATAAAAGTTCAAAATTAAATAATGAATAAATACACTTGTGGGGAACATCTTAGCTATTAACTGGATGCCTTCTTAAGTAAGGTCAGCTTAGTATTATCACTGTTACTGCCGTGATAAAACTTAACAAATTGCATTATTACCTAATAGAATCTTAACTTTCTTTGGGCATTGGGCATTGGGCATTGGGAATTGGTTATTCTCCTTGTCCCCCAGTCCCCAGTCCCTAAAAATCAAAACAACTGTCATTAAGAGATTTTTTCTTACCAGATACCCCTGGTAATGCCGTCTTTTCTACTGCCTCGACTAAAGATCGTGCAACGCGGTCTGCATAAGGACGGGATAAAGACCAAATCAGGGGCGATAACCAACCCCGTAGGGTTACAGAATAAGATAAACAAGTTCCACAAACCGTTGATTCTACTTGGTAAGTTACGCGTTCCTCAATTCCAGGAATCGCCATCACTCGGATACTCAGCATCTCTCTGGGATTGACGCGTTCCACAAAAATTCTGATGGGAATCGGCGAAAAGCGTGTTACAGCTTGAAAAATTAATCCTGGTTTGGGTACTAATCCGTAGGGAACATTAGTACTCTTAAGTTGTGGATGCCAGGAAACATCTGTTAAGTCAACCACTTTTTGCCACAGCTCATCTACAGAAGCAGAACTAATCTCTCGATATGTCCATACCAGAGAAGCACAAAATCGACGACGTTTGCGGCGGATGACTTTGGATAACCAACCTTGCATTTTCCTAATCCTCCTCCCTAGATACTTTCTGGTAACTCTGGTATGGTGTGCAACTACGCTCAACTGCTAAATTAAAACTTTCTCAAAAATATCCTAAACAGAGCAAGCCTTGATTCAGTACAGACCCTAACAGCCGACATCAGCAATATGGCAAAAAATTTCTGAGTAGACCAGTCAAATCTTTGATACCTCAAGCTTAAGACTAAAATTGAGTCTTTATACCAGAATATTCCAATTAAGAATTTCAAAAAAAACTAATTCAATATACAAGCCTATACGCATTTGAGGGAAAATAACTCTAGTGATGCCCATCAATCGTATAAATGCTTAACCCAGTAAGAAAAAAGCGGGTTGGGCAAATAGAGCTAGATTGTTGACGCGTGTTTCCCCCAAATTTTAAAATGAAAAATTTGTGGCTTTCTGGAAATTGTAATTTAGGTTCGGGAATCTATGTTGACCAACTCGCAAATACCAACTGTAGAAGCAGAATCATCCAAGTCTTTGCCAGCAGCTAATGCTCAGACTAGGGTCAGTCAGTTTATGAAACAACTGCAAGACGAAATTACCGAATCATTGGCAAAACTAGATGGTGTGGCTAAGTTTCATGAAGATAGTTGGGAACGCCCAGAAGGAGGTGGAGGGCGATCGCGCGTACTGCGAGAAGGTGCAATATTTGAACAGGCAGGTGTAAATTTTTCTGAAGTTTGGGGTTCCCATTTGCCAGCCTCAATTTTAGCTCAACGCCCGGAAGCAGCAGGGCATGGCTTTTATGCCACAGGTACTTCACTGGTATTACATCCTCACAATCCTTATGTGCCCACAGTTCATCTAAATTATCGCTACTTTGAAGCGGGGCCAGTGTGGTGGTTTGGTGGTGGTATTGACTTGACACCTTATTACCCCTTTGCAGAAGATGCGGCACATTTACACAAAACATTAAAGCAGGCTTGCGACCAACACCACCCAGAGTATTACCCAGTGTTTAAGAAGTGGTGTGATGAATATTTCTACCTGAAGCATCGTGATGAGACACGGGGTGTCGGTGGTCTATTTTTTGATTACCAAGATGGCCAGGGTGCTTTATATCGCGGCCCAAATCCCAATGGGGAAGCGGCCATTTATAGCAACCAGGTGGGAACACCAGCAACCCGGAATTGGGAAGATTTGTTTGGCTTTGTACAAGGCTGTGGCAAAGCATTTTTACCAGCTTACGTACCGATTGTAGAACGGCGACATGGGATAGAGTATGGCGATCGCCAACGGAATTTTCAACTCTACCGCCGGGGACGGTATGTAGAATTTAACTTGGTTTATGACCGAGGCACTATTTTTGGTCTGCAAACCAACGGCCGCACCGAATCAATTCTCATGTCCCTACCTCCCCTAGTGCGCTGGGAATATGGCTATCAACCGGAACCCAATTCCCCCGAAGCCGAGTTGTATAAAACCTTCCTTAAACCTCAAGATTGGATCAATTGGACACCCAAATAGTTTTGAGTGCTGAGTTAGGAGTTAGGAGTTAGGAGTTAGGAGTTAGGAGTTAGGAGTTAGGAGTT
>NZ_JAVRBM010000034.1:0-89434 GCF_034531255.1 Nostoc sp. ChiQUE01b
TGACCAATGACCAATGACCAATGACCAATGACCAATGACCAATGACCAATGACTACTTAATCAAATACTTCAGCAGTTCTCAAAGATTTACCAGCTTGGTCTTTAGCTGATAAAATCGGTGGCCCACTCAGGGGCCAATCTATCGCTAAATCTGGATCGTTCCATAGAATTGTGCGATCGCTTCGGGGTGCGTAGTAATCTGTAGTTTTGTAGAGAACTTCGGCTATTTCTGAAACTGCAAGAAAACCGTGAGCAAACCCTGGTGGTATCCACAGTAGGCGTTTGTTTTTAGCACTGAGTTCATAACCTACCCATTTACCGAAGGTAGGCGAACTTTTTCTAATGTCTACAGCTACGTCGAAAATAGTGCCAACAATAGCACGAATGAGTTTACCTTGGGGTTGTTGAATTTGATAGTGCAATCCACGTAGGACGTTTTGTTTAGAGCAAGAGTGGTTATCTTGGACGAAGTTCGTAACAATCCCTATCTCTTGAGCAAATCTTTGCTGGTTGTAAGCTTCAAAAAAGAAACCGCGATCGTCTCCAAATACTTGGGGTTCGAGTTGGATAACTTCGGGAATTTTGGTATGTACAATGCTCATTAATATTATAAGTAATGTGCCACAGTCTTAATTATGAGAGTAATTTAATACTTGTATTTTACAGGTATTAGAATTAAGATTTTGCCTGTGGTTTTTTTGTTGTGAATAAGTAAATCACGTTAGTTCAATTTGACAGTCATCGCCAATCATAAATCGCAAGGCTTTAGGGCGACGAGGTGCAAGACTCAATTGTGCCCTTTGTCCAATTACACTATCAATAATGCGCTGATGAATTCCGGCAATTTTAGCACCTTCTAAAATAACGCTGTGTTCTAAATCAGTATCAATGAGTGTGACATTGTTAGCGATGCTACTATAAGGGCCAATAAAGCAGTTTTCTAAATGACAATTCCTACCAATGACTACTGGCCCCCGAATTGTGCAGTTAATTACTTTAGATTTTACCCCGATTTGGACTCGTCCAATAATCTGACTTTGGGTATCAATTTCGCCCACAACTGATGCTGTCAGATAGGTATCGAGAATCAATCTATTAGCTTCTAATAAATCATCTTTTTTACCAGTATCTAACCACCAGCCTTGAAGATTGTGGGCTACGACCTGCTTTTGTTGATTAATGAGGTATTGAATGGCATCAGTGATTTCCAACTCGCCTCTGGTGGAAGGTTGGATATTTGCGATCGCATCATAAATGAGGTGAGAAAAGAAATAAACCCCTACTAATGCCAGATTTGAAGGAGGAACTTTGGGTTTTTCAATTAACTGTAATACCCGTCCTGTTTCATCCACCTGAGCCACACCAAAGGCACTAGGGTTAGCAACTGAACGTAAGAGAATCAAAGCATCTGGCTGTTGTTGGCTAAATTGTTGCAGAAAGTAACGTAACTCACCTAGTTGAATCAGGTTATCGCCCAAGTACATGACAAAGGGAGAATCTCTTAAAAAAGGACGGGCGATTTGGACGGCGTGAGCGAGTCCAAGTGGCTGGTTTTGGATGATGTAAGTGATGTTTGCTCCAAAGTTTTCTCCATTTCCGGTTTTCGCTTGGACTTCTGCCCCGGTTTCTGGACTGATGATGATGCCAATATCAGTAATACCAGCCGCGACCATTTCTTCAATGCCATACCACAAAACAGGTTTGTTAGCAACTGGTACAAGTTGTTTTGCCCCGCTATAGGTAAGGGGACGTAGGCGTGTACCTTTACCGCCAGAAAGAATTAGTGCTTTCATCAGGATTTAGGATTAATTACAAGTCATTAGTCAAGATAATCTGAAATCTTGCAAAATCCCAAATCATTGCATTTAAATTCTGGTGTTAGTTTATATGTAACGGGATAACACTTCGGCGGTTGCTTTTCCTGTTTTTTCCCAACTGAATTTTTGAGAGTGAGTGATACCTTGGCTAGAAAGGTGCGATCGCAATTCTGAATTAGTTGCAACAGCCTGCATTGCCTCTGTAATTTCTCCGGTGTTGCAGGGATCGATTAAAATCGCCGCATCGCCAGCCACTTCAGGTAAGGAGGAGAGATTAGAGGTAATGACAGGAGTACCACAAGCCATTGCTTCCAGGACAGGTAAACCAAAACCTTCCCATAGACTAGGGAAAACAAGAGCGATCGCTTGATTGATGATTTTTGGCAATTCGCTGTAAGGTACATAGTCAAGAAACTTTACCTGATTAGTTACACCCAATTCTGCAACTTGCACTTTTAAAGTCGGGGTGTAACGCAAATCAATTGGCCCTACTAACCATAGTTCATAGTCTTTGCAGTTAGGTAACGCCGCAAAAGCACTGATGAGTCGCTGGATGTTTTTGTAAGGATCTTGGCGTCCAATGTAGAGAAAGTAGTTGCAGGTAGGTAGATTGAGAGGAAGGAAGTGAGTGCGATCGTAAGCCAGTGGGATGGGAGTAATTTTGCTAGCCGGAATGTGGAAAAAATCTGTAATGTCCTTAGCAGTGGACAAGGAGTTGGAGATAACGTGTTCAGCTTGGGTGATGACTTGGGGAATGTAGTAGCGATGATATGGTGTCAAAGGTGAGAATCGTTTGGGAAAACGCAACGGGATAAAATCGTGAACCATCACCACAAAACGACAGTTGCTGTACAGAGGTGCTTCTGGAAGTGGGGAAAATAAAAGGTTAGATTTAAGATTTTTATAGATTTGCGGTAATTGAAATTGCGTCCAAAACAAGCGGCGAATATGACCTTTTGTACCTTGAGCAGGAGTCAGATTATCTGGAACTTGGTAACAGTTAAATTCGGGGTAGCTTTCGGCAGTTAATAGAGTAGGGTTAAGAGTTTTTAAATAAGGAAAAATACTTTTTGCATACTTACTTATGCCTGTTGGTCGAGAAAAAAGAATGGATAAATTTATAATTAATCTCTTCATTAAATAATACTTCTATAAGCCTTTAACGTTTCCTTTGCTGTTCTTTCCCAGGAAAATAATTTTGCCCTAGCTTTACCTTTTTCAATTAAATCTTGTCGTAATTGAGAATCACTAATTACTTTCAAGATAGCCTCAGCTAGTTGTATGGGGTCGTTAGAATCAATTAGTATAGCTGCATTTCCTGTAACCTCTGGTATTGATGAAGTATTAGAGGTGACTACAGGTGCACCCAGCGTCATTGCTTCCAATACAGGCAAACCAAACCCTTCATAGTGAGAAGGATAAACGAAAACATCGGCTCTTGAATAAAATAATGCTACTAATTCATCAGATAAATAGTCAAGATGATGAATTTGGTTTTTCCAATGGGAATTCTCAATAGCTGTGAATATTGGTTCGTACTTCCATCCCTTCTTGCCAATCAATACTAATTGATGCTCAATTTTATATTTTGTCTTGAGAAAATTAAAAGCTAAAATGACAGCATTGATGTTTTTTCTCGGTTCTATAGTGCTAACAAAAAGTAGATATGGTTTGGAAAAGTCATACTTAACTTGCTTTTCTATATTCAGAATATTTTCAGCAAATAAATAATCAGCATGGTAACGACTAGCTAGAGGAGTTACATAGACTTTTTCCGGGTCTACTTTTAAATACTGAACTATATCTTTTTTAGAGCTTTCTGAAATAGTGATCACCAAATCTGTCCATTTCAGGCATTGTTTAACACGATCGCTGTAGGATCTCACTATCCAGTCAACAAAACTAGGATATTTCATAAAAGTCATATCATAAATTGTCATTACATTCAAGCTTTTAGCACAAGGATAAACTACATAATCTGTGCCGTGTAATATATCTGGAAATCCTAAATAACTTTCATAATAAGGAATAATTGGGTTAGGAAATTTAGCTAAAATATTAGTAATACTGACTGGAATCGGTAATGCATAAACTTGAGTATCTAAATTTATCAAGTTTGGTGCAATTAATCTCCCCGTTAACCAATTTTTCAGTCTAGGTTGATATACAACTCGCAGCTGAAAATTTTCTGAATTTTGCAGTGCATGTAGCGCATGAATTAAATTATAAACGTATAATCCAATGCCACTTGGTCGGCTGGTTAAAGATGTAGCATCAATTGCTATAGTTAACATTAGTTTAATTTTTTTTTATGTTACCTGTTCGCTATCCCCTATTCCCTATTCCCTGCTCCCTGTTCAAATAATATTTGCATTTGATGGGCATAACTTTCCACAGTATGGAAATTTTGATAGGCTTTCTGGATTTCCTTGATTTTATTTTTTACTGTTAAAGATTTTGATAAATTGATAATTTTACTCACAATTAGATCGGGCTGACTCCATTCTATAATTAATTCTTCCATACCATATTTAGCAAGCTCTCTAGCCATCCAAGTCCCTTTTGTAACAACAGGAATCTTACCTGCCATAATACATTCAGTAAAGATACCCGATGTACGTTCACTATATGCATCGGCATCGTATGGTAGTAATATAATATTGCTAGTTTTTAGCCATTTCAAATAATCTGATTTTGATAACCTATGGGGAATTAGTTCAACTTTAACACCATTAAAAAGAGGTGAAAGTTCAGAGCTTTCAGCAGCTACTACACATATTTTTTTTGCTTCTTCAGACACACAAACCATCAAAGATTTTATGATATTCCATCCCTTCTCTGTTCGTGGCGCTCCCGGCCACCAACAGATTACTTCATTAGTTAACTCAGGAATAGTTTCAACATCGATAAAATCTGTGTGAGGTATGGGCATTACAGTCACTGGTTCGTTAAAGTAATTGGATAGTGACTTGCTTAAACTTTCACTATCTGTAAGGACGTGAAATTTCCCAGATTCTAAAATTCCTTTGATTAATTTGTTTAATAGCTTGTAAATACTCCGAGTTTTATCTTTATGAGTGTCTCTACGGTAAAGTAGCCAAACAGATAAATTTTCTTTAGGTATTATACATAAAGCAATTAGCAATCCTAGAAGTTGCACATGAATAAATCTTTCTATAAAAATTATGTTATGTTTTGAGTTAGGTAATATCTCTTTTTTTAAGTATTTTGCAATAGAAAATCCCAACTTATAAATATCGTTATACTTAAATATCCTGATTATGGGATTCATTGTTAATTCTAAATTTTCACTACTTAGACAAGCCTGCCAGTTAGTAGGCAAATCAGCGATTTTTGATTCTGATGCTACAGCCACTACATGCTTCCAGGCAAGTAGGTTGGCAGCTTTAGTTACAGAAGCATGATATGGAATTATATGACCTTCTCCTTCCATCAGATTGGGAATGATGGAAATCAAAATTGGTATTGATTGACTAGTGTCATTTTGATTCATGCTTGCTCAAAAATTCATTAAACTGGAATTAGCCGGACTGTTTCTTTTACTTCATTAACTATATGAATTGCAGCTTGGTGATGAGATAGAGTTTTAGTTTGAGTCTCTGTTCTGCTTGTTAGTAAAAGTATGGGATTACAACCAGCATTAACAGCACACTCCATATCACTAAAGGCATCCCCAATAAAAAATGAATGAGAGATTTCTACTAAGTGCTTTTCTGAAGCTTCAAATATCATCTGCGGTGATGGCTTACGACATTTGCAGTTGTCAGACGGTTGGTGAGGACACATAAAAATGTCTTGAAATTTCACACTAAAGCGTTCATATTCTTGACGCATCTGAGTATGGACTGTTTCAACATCGCTTATAGAAAAGTAGCCTCTACCAACACCAGACTGATTTGTGATTACAATCAGTAAATATCCTGCATCCTGCCACTTTTTGAAAGTCTCGCCAGCACCTATAGGAATTTTTATCTGATTGGGATGGCTTAGATATGGAACATATTCTATTAAAACACCATCTCTATCTAGAAATAGAGCTTTGTTCGGTTTATGAGTCAAATAATAATTATTGCCTGTCATTAACTGCAATTTACCACTTAGACAAAAAATTATTTTAAAATCGGCTTGGTCAAATCAAACAAATTTTAGCAACCTGTTTTTGCAAACAACTGCAATTCCACTTGTTCGCAGATCCGATGGTATGTAATTACATGGATTTCTTGTATTAGTGGTGTGTGTTGTTCGTCAACAAATAAAGGATAGTCCACAATAGGTTTTGTCATTCCCCCACTATTACCTGCCATTCCTATAGTGCTAATTCCCAAGTTTTTAGCTGTCTCTAAAGCGCGAATCACATTTTTGGATTTGCCAGAGGTGGAAATTCCCCAAAGCATATCTCCCGGTTTACCTAAAGATTCTACTTGTCGGGAGAAGACGGTTTCAAATTCATGATCGTTTGTCCAAGCTGTGATGATAGCCGGATTGCTCACAAGAGCGATCGCTCGTAAACCTTTACGATTGATCAGGAAGCGTCCGATAAACTCAGCAGCTATATGTTGTGCGTCAGATGCCGAACCTCCATTCCCACAGATTAACAAGGTTTGCCCTTGTTGAAACCGTTCTACAATTAAACTAACTATTATATCTATTGCTTTGCAATACTCTGGTGTAAAAGCGGTTTTTAAACCTTTAAGTTTATCTTGAACCCAGTAATCCAAAGTTTTTCCTCACTTATTGTCTGGTAACAGTTTTTCTTTTTGCGTTCCAAACCATTCAATTGTTTTTGTCAGTCCAACTTCTAGAGACGTCAAAGTTAAATCAGGAATATATTGTTGAAGTTTACCGACAGCTAAACACTTAGATTTAGCACCAACATAGCGCCCAGTGTCAAATTTAATTGCGTTAAAGTCATAATCTACTTTCTCACAAATCAGCTTGGCAAAGTGTCTAATAGTGAATTCTTCACCCGCACCGATGTTTATTAATTGGTTATCCACGCTGGCTGATAGTTGAATCATAATGTTGACAAAATCATCAACAAAAACGAGTTCTCTAGATTGATACCCATCTCCCCAAAGGATTACGGTTTCACCATAAAGTTTAGCGCGAATAATCTTGCGGATCAGGTCAAAGATAAAATGCATCTGCCGCCCATCTGTGTGATAGCCTGGGCCGTATAATGTTGAGGGAACTAAGCAAAGGTATTTTAAGCCAAATTGTTTATTTAATGCCAGATGTCCTGCATACAGCATCCGCTTAGTCATCGCGTAAGTAAACAGGCTATCTATAGGTATTCCCGTCAGATAGTTTTCTTCTACTAGTTCTAAATCGGGGGCGTAAGCGCAACTAGTACCCATACTAATCAACCTTGCTTGAGGTTGATACTTTTGCCACCAAGTTAGTACGTTTGTATTAATCTGCTGATTGATAATCCACTGCTCACCAGGATGATACAAGCAGAAGTCACCAGCTTGAGTCCAAGCAGCTAGATGATATATGCGATCGTAGGCTTCCTGCTTAAATGGCAACAGGGAATCTTGCTGAGTGAGATCGCAGTTTTTGGAGTTCAAGCGGACTAGTTCATGGCCTTGAGCTTGCAACTGCGAACAAAGGATTGTGCCAAGAAAGCCTGTAGCACCAGTGACAAGGATTTTCATTGTTAAGCGTCCTTGGGATTGACAGGAAAGTAAAATTCTACTCCTTTTTTAATTAAGTGTTGGTTATTGGACAAAATTTCTTTTTTAAAGTTCCAGGCTAGCACGTAGTAAATATCTGGCAACTCCTGTAGCTCACCTTCGATAACTATAGGAATATGCATTCCTGGCGAGTAAAGTCCACGCCGCAGTTCATTCTTTTCTACTAGGCAATTAATATACTCCGTTCCCACACCAAAGTAGTTCAACATTGTATTGCCTTTGACGGGCGCACCAAAACCAAAAACTTGCTTACCTTGTTGTTTCGCTTGTTGCAAATAGACAAGGTTTTCACTCTTCATCTGTTGAATTCGTCGAGCAAATTCTAGGTATGTTGATAAGTCGTTACTTTTTTCATCTACTTCTGCTTGACGCATCGCTTGCAGGCGATCGCTTGGTTCTTTCTTCTCTTTGTGTGTAACATAAGCAATAATAGAACCGCCGTGAATTGGTGAGAGGTAGGCATCAAACATAGATAAACCATGTCTGTTTAAGAGTACCTCAATAGTGTTGAGATTGTAGTAGAGTAAGTGCTCGTGGTAAATCTGGTCAAACGCTAAATTCTCTACAATGCGTTTCATGTAGAGAAACTGCACAACAAAAACTCCATCATCGCGCAAAGCTTCACGAATACCTTCGGTAACAGAATGTAGCTCTTCTAAGTGGAAGAATACACCAGCCGCGTTGATGATATGGAATTTGCGATCGAGCTTTTTAACTATATCGAGGTTGAAAAAATCATTGAGAGTTACTATCCCTGCTTCATTAGCTATCTTTGCAGTAGTTTTTGATGATTCAACTCCAAGAACATCATAGCCAAGTGCTTGGAAATGCTTAAGTTGAGTTCCATCGTTAGACCCAATATCAAGAACAGATTTTTCTTGAGTGTCTTTAAAAAAGCGGTTGTCTACCTCCTCAGCCACATTTTTGAAATGTTCACTCAAAGAGCGAGTCACACCTGATAGATAAGTGTGATCTCCAAACATAATCTCTTTTTTTACAGTGTAATCTAGCTGCACTGTACCGCAGTTATGGCAGTAAAGAACATGGAGAGGATAAAAAGGTTCTTTGCCAATTTCTTCTAGTTTTAAGAAATGGTTGCACCAAGGTTGAGAACCAAGGTCAATGGCAAGTTCTAAGTTAGTAGAATCACAAATGCGACAGTGCATTAACTAAACGCAACCTTTGCTTATAGCTGATATAGTGTGTTTGAAAAGTTTTTTTGTGAGTTTTTATTGTACAAAATATCAAATCCTTGTACAACCTTTATTCTGCCTATATTTTGATTAACAGCTAAAGCTTCTTTGACTGCTATATCAACCCCATCCAACTCTGTATCATCAAGAACAATTATTCCATCTGGATGCAAACAGGGAATTATTTCATCAAGTGCTGCTTTTGTACCAGCATATTGATCCATATCTAAGAAAGCTAGAGCAATAGGCTCATTTAATTCTAAATTAGGTAACGTATTTTGAACTAACCCTTTCACCATTTTAATATTATGTGAAACGTTATGAGCCTTATAATAACTTGCCACTCGATCTAGTTGATTATCATTGAATAATCCTGCTTTAAAAGGAGTATCTCCATCCTTGAACACTGGTTCTGGCATTCCCTCATAAGTATCTAAGGCAAAAAGTTTACGGTTGATTCCTAAATAGTCATTATGCTTAGAAATGTATATTGTTGTTCCACCTAAGTAAACTCCACATTCAACAAAACAACCTTTCTTTGGAGCAAGTGCATTACATAGTGAGATTACAGATAGCTTTCTAGGATTTAAACAGGATATAAATTTTGCTCGATCAACTGACATCAAAACCTGTAAATGTCCAGCAACAATTTGCGGCAGTTCTATAACTCTTACTTGTGTATTTTGGCAAATTTTATTGAGATAATTTCTGTCATCTAATTTTAGCGATTGAGCTAAAAAAATGATATCAAATTCACTAGGTTTTATTGTTTCTATCGACTGTTGTGGATGTAGCTCAGTTTTATTTTCACCAGCAAATAACCCAGAGATCACATAACCATATTCGTTTAAACTATAAACAATATGCAAGAATGCTGGGTCATTACCTACAAAACCTAGCCGCAACTCGTTTTGTGAGAGACACTGTTTTAATATCCGGGCGACAATATTAGCAAACAAGTCATAATTTGTCAATAGATCGTAATAATCTAAGTAAGAATGCTTGTATTTAAATTCTGAACTTTTCATGTTTACCAAACCCTTATTTGATGTAGTAAGAGAATAATTAGCAATGCTTAAGTTTTCCGTTTTCTCTTCAAGTGTTTCAATAAATTCGTTAAATGTAGGTAACTCTAAACTACTCACTTTGCTATAATTTGCATAATTTTTCACGCAAGCATCATACAGTTCTTGAAAAATAGTATTATTCTGCCAATCACTATCAGCCTTAAATACTTTCCAGTCTTCTAGACAAACTGTTTCCTGACTCAGGAATTGACGGATAATTTGGTTAAATATCTGAATCTCTTGATTCCACTCTACAAGACAGGGTTCCCAATAAGAAGTTTCTACAGGAGGTGGTGTAAGAGAATATTCTCCTAAAGCATCCTCAAACGCTAAGTTCATAGATTTGTCATATTGTACCTGGTTATAGATTCCTTGAATCATTTGATACCCTTTCTTCGCTTGCTCAATGCGGCTTTTTGGATTCTCTAGTAATTGAATAATCCTGGCAGCATAATCTTCTGGATCATCAAAGCATGGGAAAAGTTCCGGGTCAAATTCCAGTCCTCGCAATGCCATACTAGTACTGACAACTGGTTTTCCCATTGATAAGGCTTCAATTGTCTTAATATTGAATCCTGCACCCATTTTTATAGGCAGAATCACTAGGCGTGTCGCTGCATATAGTGGTCTTAATGTTTCTAGTGAACCAGTAACGAAAATATTAGGGTGATTTATTTCACCTAGATCGCCACCATTCATGATATTACCTGCGATCGCAAAGGTAACACCTTTATCGGCTAAGTAAGGCAAATAAACTTTGTAAAAAAACCATTTCAGAGAGTAAATATTAGGAAAATGGTATGAACTGACGTAGAGAATATCTATCGATTTTTTTTGTTTTAATTGGTAATTTTCTGCAAAAGCTTGATAATTTTTAGTCCCTCCAGCAATAAAGACTTCTGCTAAATCTACACAACCAGCCAAGTCACTAATTTTTGGAGGCAATAATCGTCCTATATATGGAACTTGATATAAAGATAGTTTTGGGACAACTTCCTGAATCTTTTCTAACTCTTTAAGGTTATTAGCTATGACAACAGCACATTTTTCCAGAAGCTTACATTCTAAATCAAACTCTCTTGAATCTACTTCTCGATTGTTATAGAATGCATATTGATGGGATTGAATATCAACCATTTCGCAGATTACTGGATGTTGATCTAATCCCAATTTTTGCAATATTGGCCAGTTAGAAATATAATTTAGTAAAACTGCATCAATTTTTTGGGTTTTTACAAACCCTGCTAAAGATTGGGGAATTTCAACATAAGAACGAGATATTATATCTAATTCTAGGCTTGTTTTGTTTTCTGCTTTGGATATAATGTAATTTATATTTTTTCCAGATTGTGCAACTAATGGAAACTTATATCTCAAAAACCAACTTTCAACGAGATTAAAGTCTTCTAGAGTTTTCTTTGCCAGAGATACTTTATCTGCAAATTCTTCATCGTTTAGTTTTAGATCGTAGAAAAAGAATACACCATAGACACGATAGCCACAGCGAGACAGGTAATCCAGCTGATTTCTAGCAACTTGTCCCGAACCTGTATTTTGAACAATCGAATCACCATCTATTATGTAAATAATTGATGGCACTGATTTATCTAGAGAATATTTTACAAAGGTATCTTGTGTTATTAAACACTTCACTAAGGCATCAGGAGAATGTTTTGCACGCCACAATGACCGATATTCAAATGCGGCTTGGGAAAACTGCTGGAAGTTTTTTACTATTTTGACAACTGCATCAGCTATCTGATTTGGCGAGTCATAAACACTCGCTCGTGATTCATTAATTTGGCTTGCCATCCAGCTTTTTGCTGGTACAACAACTGGCTTACCAGCAGCAAGCGACTCTACTAGTATTCCGGAACTTCTTACCGCATAGCAATCTGGCTGATATGGAATCACAACAATATCCGCACTTGCAAGTAACTCGTAATAATCTTCAGTAGAAAGTAGCTCTTTTAATAATCGAACCTTGTGAGAAGGGTATTGATCTAGTCTTAAACGTGCTTCTTGTATTCCTGGTTCACCGCCTGGTATGTTAAAATTTGACTGAATTGTAAGCTTTACTTTTCCTGGCTGTATATAACTGAACCACAAAATATCAATCAATTGAGGTAAATACTGATAACCTTTTTCAGGTCTTGCATCCCCAAGGTATATGATATGGATTGGATCTTCTAAACTATCAGCAGTTGTATAATCCTTGATATTTTCATGTCGAAAAGGTATAGGCGCTGTTACAAAACAAATTGGACTCAACTCATTATGTTGTTTTGTTAGTTCATCGGTATCCGTATAAAATGTCACGGTTTTATTCCACAACCCAGCACCATAGAATCTATTAATGCAAGCCTTTAAGCCAATTCCTTTAGCAGAAGTTACTATTGGTTCATTGCAGTCCCTTCGCAACAAAATGTGGTAGTGTGGACTACTATTACGATCATTTGCAGTTATAAAACCAAGTAATTCTTCTAGCTGATCAACCCCTATAGTATGGATAAAAATGTGGTCTTCTGAAGTCAGATTGAGCTTTTTAAAAAGAAGTTTTAGCTCATTAGCAAAAACTAGTTTTTGTCCGCCCAAAATTTTGTTTAGCAACTTTTTTATTGTTGTTTTAATAAGTTTAGGTGTTTTCTTTAATATCTTAACGAATAATTTTATTAACCAAAGAAAAGTTTCCAGAGGTAAGATTTTTCTCAAAAACTTCTCACTATTTAAGAATATTTGATAGGCTATATATAGGGGAAAAAATAATTTATAAAAATCTGATTCTAGAGCATTTTGAACCTGAAAAATACTATTTTTTAATTTAGGTAATAGTGAACGGAAATACGGAACTGTAAAAAATAAATATTCATAGGCAACTTTCAATACAAAACGGATTGTCTTTTTAGGTTGTATATTAAAAATCTGACTATTTTTGATTGACTTTAATAACTTAATTAACCTATTCTTACTTGGAGGTTTTATTCCAAACCAATCTCTACTAAATTCTGGCATTACTCTAATATTGCCTGGATACAGATGCTTGGGAAATTCTTTGTTAGAAACAATAATAGGCTCATATCCAAGACGTGCTGCCGCCTCAGCTACAGAAACATCATATTCATAATGATGACCATGTAAATTTTGTAGAGATTGATCGATAATTATAAACTTCGGCATGATTTTTACCAATTTTTAAAATTCAAATACAGTTGGATAGACAACTTATAAAATATGGTAGTAAATAACTAAGTGGTTGTTTACTACCATATTTTATAAATACTGACTCCATTTAACTTCACTTTTAATTGTTTGTCTAAATCTTCAGGATTCCAAAGTTTTATTTCGACTTTTATATCAGAAGTATCATCTATATGCAAAATGCAGTCTCTATAGGAATTTTCAATCCATTGAGCAGAACCTATATAATTAACTCTTGCCTGATTGTTGACATACACACATAAAGATATACAATCTTGATTACCATATGATTCAAAGTCAGTGTAAAGCATATACCTTCCTTTGCTCAGATTAATACATTCTTTCAATATTAAAATATCATTTTCCGCGACAAACTCGTCTTTACTCCAATACTCTAAAAATTTTAGATTCATATCCAAACTATATGGAGTAAGATGAATCTTATCTCTGTGTATAAACAGTACATTTCGGATTATGCTGCCAGGAGGATAATCATTAATTGAATTAATAAAGCAGTAGTTACTTAGATATATAGCAACATATCCTTGATCTTTCAGAAAATCAATGCAACGTCTATCTGTAGTCGATTGTTCTAGTATCAAATGAGGATGGCTCTTACTAATATATTCACAAGTTCCTTTAAGAGCATTAAATTCTGCTCCTTCAATGTCCATCTTTATGACTTCTGGCTCTAATTTTGTGTAACGAATAAAATCGTCAAGAGCGACTGTTTTTACTGGTGTTGGAGGATTATTTGGATTTGGATATTGATATAAAAGGCTTGCTGCTTGTAGATTCTCTGATGGAATATACAGATTCAAAACTTTATCAGATTTATCCCATACAGCAGCATGAGTAATAAAAAAGTTATTGCAGCCATTGCGTATTAAATTATGGGTACATAAATTAAGAATATCTGGATTGGCTTCAAATGCACAAACTATACCTTTTGGGCCTACTAAGCGAGACATGAGTAATGTCAATGCACCATCATGAGAGCCAACATCAAAAACAATAGCATTAGGTTGGCAAATATCTTCCAGGGCTAGGTTAACAGATGGTTCATAAATTATCGGCTCATACCAATTATTAATTGACGGTGCTGATAGTGACTGTAAATCAACTTTGTCTTCTAATTTTTTTATATAGCTTTTAATATTTTCTTGGTTCTCTAAATGAGTTTTATTTATTTCATTTTTAATTACATCAATTGTAACTTCATCAGATAATATCCGAGTAACCTCTTTCTTAATGGCTGTTTTAATATAATTTTGCAATAGATTTTTTAACCAGTGTAAAATCATTAGTTTATGCCTTTATGAAAATATTATTTGTGAAGGAGATGCGTTGATTTTTACATTTAATACTTGATGATTAAAGAATATTTTTTCAAGGTTTATACGAAGTTCTGGTGGAACAAAAAACAGCATAAATCCACCTGCTCCTGCACCCAACAACTTACCACCCCAAGCACCTGCTTCCATACCCATCTGATAAATTTTGTCAATTTCAGAATTAGAAATACCGCCGTCAAGACTCCGTTTAGCTAACCATGCACGATGGAGTAAAGCTCCAAATTCAAATAAGGGTCTATTTCCAGTTAAAATATCCCAACCATCATCAACCATATATCGCATCTCCTTCAATATGGCTGTGTTATCTGCAACTTTTTGCAACTGCTTTGCTACAACATCAGATGCCTTACGTCTAATACCTGTAAACACAATAAAAAGGTGCTGCTCAAACTCTTGTAAACGTTGTTGAGAAATAGGTAAGCGATTGATTATAATATCATCTTCAGTCCTAAACTCAACCAAATTAAAACCACCAACCGCAGCTAAAACTTGATCTTGACATCCTACTTTATCTTTGACTAACTGTCGTTCTACATAAATAGCTTCGTAGGCCAATTCAAGTGGCTTGAGGAACTCACCCTTAAAACTATGGAGTGCGTGCAAGAGAGATACTGTAAATGCTGAAGAAGAGCCTAAGCCTGTAAATGCAGGCAAGTCAGCTACATTATGAAGTTCAATATCTTTATCTAGTTCACAAAATTTCAGGCATTCTCGATAAACTTTATGTTCTATTTCTTCTACTGTTTTCACTAATTCGACCTGGCGGTAAGAAACTCGAATTGAATAGTCAAACAAATGGCTGAGAAAAGGACTAACTGTAACATAAGAGAATTTATCGATTGCTGTAGCTAATACAGCGCCTCCATGTTCAAGAAAATATTCAGGATAGTCAGTTCCACCGCCAAAAAAACTAATACGAACAGGAGCGCGAGATATTAGCATAATATTTATTATTTTATAGAAAGTTGCTGCAATTAAAACAATAATGTTTTAAGTATCACCCAATTCAACAATTAACTTTCAGGCTTGAAAACTAGCTAGTTCATGAATAATATCATCTATTTGTTTCTGAATATTGTAACTAAAACCGTAACGAGCAGCTCCATAATTAGCTGTTGTCTCTTTGAATTTAAAAGTTTCTAGATCGAATTCATTTTTAACTTTTTTATAAACTTCTTCACAAAATAGACAAATTTTTTGGTATTTTGACAATTCCAATTCATCAGGTATCTCATCTTCAGCTAAAAGAGAATACTTGTTTTCTTCTCTGAAGATACCTTTAGGTATATGAATATTAATGCCTATTAGCGAACATAGATTCATAACTGTTTCATTGCTAAGATTTTCAAAAAATATTACATAGGAGTAAGGGAATGACTGAAAAACATCAATTTGAATCTGAAGTGTTCTCAACCAACAATCAAAAATTAAATCTAAGCTTGTTTCGGGAAAAATTTTTAGCATCGACAATACTACCTCAGCAGGTCTACGTATAATAAGTATGTAATTTGAAAAATAGAAATATATTGCATTAAAATTAAAAAACACTTCTTGAAATGATTGATTATCAATTTTGCCATTAGGCCCAAACGCTATTTTTTCACCTACAAAATTGTAGTTTTTTTTCATCCTTGATAAAAAATTAATCCCCCCGCTCTCTGACAGCCTAGAAGGAGGAGCGAATGTTCCTTTGCTCCTACGGTTGTTAAATTGTATATGCTGGTTATTAAAAAACTCGACAAAATTATCCAGATTATGATGTATGTATAAATTGGCTTCCCCTAGTAAAAATACATCTGGGGAAAGATTTAAACAATCACATAATATAGATGTTCCAGATCTGGCACTACCAATAATGAAAAGTCCTGCTTTACTCAGCTTTTCGTAATCTTCATCAGACATATTGGATTCTTGAATGCGGCGGCGGCGATTTTGTGATTCCAGCCCTTTTAAGATTTTTTGATAAGTGCTTTCTAATTCAAGAAACTCCTGATTTTTAAGATCAATTTTCTTCACTAGATGGTTCTGTGATTCTTGTAATGTATCTTGTAATTCTTTAATCTGCTGATTTTTAAGATCAATTTCCTTCACTAGATGGTTCTGTGATTCTTGTAATGTATCTTGTAATTCTTTAATCTGCTGATTTTTAAGATCAATTTTCTTCACTAAATGGTTCTGTGATTCTTGTAATATATCTTGTAATTCTTTAATCTGCTGATTTTTAAGATCAATTTCCTTCAGTCTTTCCTGATAAGCACTATCTAAATCCCGTATGAAAGTGCGTAAAAAATGAGGAAGTAATAGTTTCAAACCCGAATATGCCATAAATTTAGCCTATCAATTTAGCATAATTTTGCCAGATAAATCCTTCAGCCTGAACAAAGGAATCAGGAGTACCAATATCCAGAAAAGGTGCTTGTACAGTATGTACTCGCAAGCAAACATCCCTGGCAAGTAAAGATGGGAAGACTTCATTTTCAAAACTCAAAGGCAAGTTCGCAGAAAATTCTTTTAGTAGAGAATTTCGTAATAAGTATACTCCAGCGCTAATGATACCAGTTCCTGGGCTTTTTTCTGCAAATTTCTCTAGGTTATGAAGTTGATTACAAACTAGAGAACCATATCGTGAGGTATCATTAACTGATAAACCAACAATTACGCCACTAACTGTAGAGTCTAATAAATGAGTTGTCAGTGAGACTAGGTTGGTAAAAACTAAAGAATCACCATTTACTACTAACCAGGCGAATGGCGATTCTCTAGTTTGATGCACAGCATTTAAGAAACCCCCAGCTGTTCCCAAAGGACTTTTTTCTTGGCAGCAAATAGTCTCTATTCCATCAACAGGATGATTTTGAAAATGTTGTTCCACTACCTCTGATAGATAACCTGTGGAAAGAATAGCTTTTGTGATTCCTTGTGTTCTTAAATAACGTACAACCCATTCCACAAAGGGTTTACCTGCAACTGATGCCATAGGTTTAGGCACACCATCCAGGAAGTGTTTAATTCTTGTGCCATAGCCACCAGCTAAAATTACAGCTACGACATCATTCAGGGTAGATGGCATTGGCTTCCTCAATTAGATGTTAGAGTACAGGCTGTTACGCAAGATTGTATACCCCTTAATCAGTTCTTTAATTCCGCGACTGAGAGACCAATCAGGCTCAAAACCTGTGTTCAAAATTCGAGCATTAGAAACTATATAGTCACGTTTGTCTGGATCTTCTCCAATGGGGGCTTCAAGATAGACAAAATTAGGCAAGTGCTGTTTAATTTCAGCGCATAATTCTAATTTTGATAGATTAGCATCATCTAGTCCCACATTGTAGGGCTTGCCCTTCATTTGTTCAAAATTGTTAATACCATGCAGAAAAACCTTGGCTACGTCACGGATATGAATATAATTTCTTTTAAAATTACCCTCAAAAACTACCACGGCTCGGTCGTGTACAGCCCGGTAAACAAAGTCATTGACGAGTAAATCAACTCTCATCCGAGGAGACATACCAAAAACCGTTGCCAGCCTGAAGGTAATGCTATTTTCTCTGGCTAATACTGCCTTTTCAGCCTCTACTTTTGTGACGCCATAGAGGGAAATTGGGCGCAGAGGTGTATCTTCAGTGCAAAACTTTCCAGACTCACCAATGCCATAACCACTATTTGTTACTGGCATGAGAATTTTCTGCTCTTTGCTAGCTAGACGGCAGAGCATGTTGACGGCATCAAAGTTAATAGTTTGAGTGGCAATTTTATCATTCTTGCACAGAGGTGCACCTACTAATGCGGCTAGGGGAATAATGACATCAGCATCTTTGAGGAGATATTTAACAGTCTCTTCATCTCTGCAATCACCTCTCACAACTTGAAAGCCATCATATTGACAGCAATCAGCTAAACTATTCTGGTGAAACATGAAGTTATCTAATATAGTCACCTCATAACCATTAGCTAATAGAGTCGGTGTTAGTACCGAACCGATATAACCAGCTCCTCCAGTCAAAAGTATTTTCATTGAGACTCCACAAATTGTCTGACTTAATTTTTAAGGTTCAAGATTTTGTTTTTAGTAAGAATCTTATCTAAGAACTTAACTGCACTTCTTTCAGGTAAAAATCCACTGTTTCTTCAGATTTACCAGCAAACTTCACCTGTCCTTTGTTTAACCAAATTGCTTGTTTGCAGGATTGTTTGATAAATTTCAAATCATGGGAAACTACCAAAATTGTTGCCTTGCCATCCCAGAAACTATCAATTCTTTGCCTACTCTTATTTTTAAACCTCTCATCTCCTACAGAGAAAACTTCATCTAATATCAAAATATCTGGCTGCACATCGGTAGCAATAGCAAATCCTAGCCGTGCTGCCATACCCGAAGACAAACCCTTCACTGGAACTAAAGCATAATCTTGCAATTCTGCAAACTCCAAAATTGAAGGTACTCTATTTCGCATTTCTAATCTAGAATACCCCAGCAGTACACCATACAGCAGAATATTATCCATTACGGAAATTTCTGAGTCAAAACCCGCTCCTAATTCAATTAAAGGCGCAATTCTACCTCGTACCCGTACTGTTCCACTGGTAGGTTGCAAAATTCCAGAAATGACCTTTAGAAGAGTGGATTTACCGGAGCCATTCGCACCAATAATACCGATTTTTTCGCCTTCTTGAACTACGAAATTAATTTTATCTAGTACCAATTTTTTTATTGGCTGACGATATTTACCCTCTAAAATAGATAGCATTGTTTTCTTCAGATCGTAAGAAAACTCTTCTTGTGTGCGTCGCAACAGGGAAACATTATCTAGGCGAATTACTTCCATATTTACAGCAAATCCATAAATTGATGTCGCCACAAGTGAAAACAAGTCCATCCCAGAGCTAAAATAATTACCCCACTGAGCAAAGCTCCCCAAATTAAGCCCAAATCTGCTAGAGAACCTGATAATGTAATTTGACGCAGACTTTCAATAATTGGTGCTAATGGATTTAAACCTAAAAACTGCCTTACCTGCTGTGGAACTATAGCTGCTGGATAAAATATAGGACTACTCAGCCAAATTACAAATACAATTAACTCATAAAAGTAAGGCAAGTCTCTAAAAAATACATATAAACCACTTACTAAAAAACCAACTCCTGTAGAAACTAAAACTAGGGCTAGAAATGGAAATACTAATGCCAACACATTGACTAAACTTTTGGAATTTATCAGAGTTATCAATGCCAGCAAGGGAAATGTCCCCAACAAAAGCTGAAATACGTTTGCGGCAATCATTGATACCGGAAAAACGCTGACTGGCAGATGAATTTTATTTAAAAGTGAGCCATTGCTGACTACACTGTTCAACGCCTGAGATGTGGACGCTGAGAAAAAGTTGATTACCACCAGCCCCGTAAATGCTGCTAAGACATAGTTTAGTATTGAGTTGTCATAATATGGTGCAAAAGTTGCGCCAAAAATTGCAGAGTATAAACCTGTCATAATCAATGGGTTCAATAGCGACCAATAAACCCCCAGGAATGAACCTCGATAACGTACTTTAAGATTTCGCGCTACCAAAACGTGCAGCAATTCCCAATAGCGCCGCGCTTGCAACCAAGTTGAATTATCTTTAAGCAAAATTATCATCTTTAAAAACTACCACACCTCACAGGCACTTTATTCGCGAATTTTATACTATTTCAGTACACTTTGCCGTATTAACCAACCATACTTGATTTTAAAAAGCACTGTTAAATAAAAACAATGATGAGCTATCACTTTCATGAGAAAGTTAGCGAATTTGAGTACTCAATTTTTTCAGATCGTAATCAACCATTAACTCGACTAATTGATTAAAGGTGTACTGAGGCTGCCAGCTTATGCTGGTCTTGATTTTATCGATGCAGCCAATCAACTGTACGGATTCGTCAGGGCGATAAAAGGCAGGGTCAATTGAGACATAATCTTGCCAGTTTAAATCAACGTAATTGAAAGCACATTCCACAACTTCTTTAACAGAATGAGTTTCACCACTGGCAATGATGTAGTCGTCTGGTTGTTCTTGCTGCAACATCAACCACATGGCATAAACGGCATCTTTGGCGTAGCACCAGTCACGTTGGGCATCTAAATTCCCTAATTTGAGTTCATTAGCCAGACCAAATTTGATTTGAGCAACTGTAGATGTGATTTTGCGAAATACAAATTCTGTCCCACGTCTAGGGGATTCGTGAGTGTAGGTGATGCCGCAGCAAGTGTAGAGGTTATATTTTTGCCGATAATTGACAGTCATCCAGTGGGCATAAGCTTTGGCAGCGCCGTAGGGGTTACGGGGACGGAAGGCAGTGAGTTCAGTTTGGGGTGATTCGTCGGGTTGACCAAAGACTTCACTGCTGGAGGCTTGATAGAATTTGGCATCCAGTTTGCAGCGACGAATTGATTCTAGAAGACGAGAGACACCGAGGGCTGTGTATTCAGCTGTTAGGGCTGGTTGTGTCCAAGATAGGGGAACGTAGCTTTGAGAGGCAAGGTTATAGATTTCGTCAGGTTGTGATTGAGCGATCGCATCCATCAACGAAGATTGATCTAGGAGATCGCCAGAAAGGATTTGGACGTTGCCTGAAAGGTGGCTGATGCGATCTAGGTTGCTAGAACTAGAGCGACGGACTAAGCCAAAGACTTGGTATCCTTTGGCTATGAGCAGTTCGGCAAGATAAGAACCGTCTTGTCCAGTTAGTCCTGTAATAAGAGCTTTTTTCACAACAATATTTTCTACTTAATTAATATAAAAGTTATAAACTAAATCAAGTTATCTGGATCAACTCCCTGCGATCGCAAATACTCTGCTAATTTATCAGCCCGTTGGCGTTCTTGTTCAACTTGCTCTTTTCGCGTTGGCACCCAACCTGCTGAATTATACCAGCGCAACCACAAACCTGCTGTCTGCTGATAAGAACCTTGCCAAAGACCCAATCCTAGTTCTAACTCTTCCAACCAAAAGCGATTCTCTGGTAAGGATATTGCCTCGTAGCGAGTGCCTATGAGTTTAAAGATACGCAAATGATTTTCATAGCGATCGTAGGTAACGTAGTAGGGAACCCGCAAAATGCGTTCATATACTTCCCATTTCGTTGGGGGCTGGTTCACCTCATGCAGTGTTTTTCCTAAGTCTTCTTGTTCTGTACCAGGTGAGAGTAATTCCACGACTAAAAACGGCACAACTCCCTCTTGCCAAATGACGTAACTTAAGCGTAGGTCTTGCTGTTGGCTAGCACTAGGTACTCCTAAAACCACATACCAATCAGGACGCTTGTACCACAGAGGATGGCGGGGGTCGTAGTAAAGATTCAAATCGCTAGCAAGCAAAATTTCCTCAGATGGATAGGTTAGAGGTTGACAAGTCTCACGAAGCAAATCCGCCTGAATGCAGTGAAATTCATCTGGCAAACCTGATTCCCCTATTAATTCACTAGGTAAATCATACATCGTAGGCATGGTTTCTTGTGGTGGACGGGGGGGATCTGTTTGATACATGACTGCTACCTTGGTTGCTTAACTCAAGCTATCTGGATTAACTCCTAGCGATCGCAAATGTTCATTTATGGCTTTGCTTTTTGAGAGCTTTAGAGGTCGTGCCGTCATAGAGCTTACTATTACGTTCGCTCCAGTAGGCTGTATCTCCGTCATCGGGGGATTTTATTCCTTTAACCATGACGTGACTTCCTTCGGAGTAAGGAACTGATGGGAATGCTTTATCTAATAACGTTTTACTAGAGTAGCGTGTTTGTTTGGTTTCCATTCTGGTAGTCCCGTCTTTCTTAGGGATGGGGATTTCCCGTAATCCTTGATGCTTCCAATTTCCACTGTTCATTTTCAGTAGTTCTTCAAGTTTGAAGCGTTCTTCAAATGAGAGGGATTTCTTACCATCAATACCAGCCGTCTTTTTACCAGCGTTTAGCTGAGATACTTGTCTTATTGCAAGAAATCGAGCCGAGGTAGATTTGAGAATAAGCTTTTGGAGTAACCTAGCTTTCCGCTTGTCTCCAACTTGAACCGCTTTATACACGCGCTTTTGAAGGCGGAAAAGATTTCGGCGGAATTTATTCCACGGTAAAGCTTTCCAAGATTCACTAGTTTTTACACTGTGTCTAATCATTTTCTCTTCTGGAGTTTGTGTATTCTGAACACCTCGAACCAATTACGGTTCGTCCTACCCGAATTGTGGGGATTCCTCCGCTCGTCTGGGCTACTTGGGGTTCGACTGCCCCTAGACCCACAACTCGTTTTTATTCGTTCCCTCGGAGAGATTGATAGTTCCGTTAGGCGTGGTCAATTCAACTACTGGATTCCCTTGACTCTTACCGTTATTAAAGGCGATATGCGGCGGGAATTATTTCTCCAGTGAAGTCAGGGATTTTGTGTTACGCCCTGCTCAAGAATAAGTTGCTTTTCTAGACCCGGTTTCGCCGTAGGAACTCCCTGTTAGCGCCAGTGTCAACCCGCAACGGCTGTCTGATTGCGCCCTGTTCCCAGCTTCACTCTACAAGAACCGAGCTTGTTCGGTGTGGGCAGATAAGGAGTCAATTCTGAGTCTGAATGGCAAGGCTTGCACTTGCATCTGACCGAGAGTTCAGCCTTTAGTGACAGTAATCTGCTGTCGGGCTGGATTAGTTATTTACGGATTGATTGCCGTGATTCACTAATCAACGAATCGCACCCCCCTCTTCTTCCCCATCCCCCTCATCCCCTCACTTCTCTCTGAATTTGTGAGAGCAGAGTCACGGATTCCGCTACACTGAGACTTGGTTTATCTGAATTGTAATCAGGCATGGAAATCGGACAAAAGGTTAAAGTTTTTCGTTTGCGCGATCGCGTTTCTCCCCCAATTGTGAAAAAACTAGGACAAGTGGGTATCATTCAAGGGTACAAAGTCATTGATGCTGGGATCGGTGTAGTGGTAATGTTTGACGACAATACTTCCACTTGGTTTTTTGAAGATGAAATCAAACCTGTGTAGTAGAAAAGAACTCTGATCCGAGTTTTTCTTGGTATCTGAAGTTGAAAGCACAGGCCCAGAGTCTTTGTTGAGTGCTAAGTTGGAGTTGAAAAGCTCGGCGGTGAAAATAGGAATCAACTAATGGCTCTAATTTTGACATTTTTGGGCAAAGGCGGCACCGCTCGTACCAAAATTGCGATCGCCGCCGCCAAATTATTGGCAAGTCAAGGCAAGCGCGTACTCTTAGCAGGACAAGCAGAACCAACATTGCAAATCTTGCTGGGTATTCCCGTTACTGCCAATCCCCAGGAAATCGCTCCCAATTTGCAAGCAGTCCAGTTTCAAGCATCTGTACTTCTAGAACGCAACTGGGACGAAGTGAAGAAACTTGAGGCGCAATATCTCCGCACGCCCATCTTCAAAGACGTTTTTGGTCAAGAACTGGTAGTATTGCCGGGGATGGACAACGCCCTGGCACTGAATGCTATCCGTGAATATGATGCCAGTGGCAAATATGATGCGATCGTCTATGATGGCACGGGCGACTCCTTAACGCTGCGAACGTTGGGTTTGCCAGAATCTCTGAGTTGGTATGTCCGGCGATTTCGGCAATTATTTGTCAACTCAGACTTGGGGAAGACGATTACTGAATCGCCCTTGATTCAACCGCTGATTAGCAGTTTTTTCAATATCAACTGGACAGCAGATAACTTTGCAGGCCCCACTAACCAAGTCAATAATTTCTTAGAAAAAGGGAGAGCCGCTCTTGCCGATCCCAAGCGTCTCGCTGCTTTCTTAGTGACTACGGGAGATCCGATTGAGGTAGCAAATGCTCGTTATTTATGGGGTAGCGCTCAACAAATCGGTTTAACTGTCGGTGGTGTTTTACTTGTGTCTACCGAGACAAATGTCAATCTGTCAGAGGAATTTATACCCCTAAGAGTGAGCGTCATTCCCGACTCGCCTACGGGTGATTGGCAACCACTGATAGATGCTCTACCCAACTTTGAAGCACAAGCTTTACAGGCTCCCAAACCTATTGAAATAGACATCCACAATCGTCAAGTACGCTTATTCTTGCCGGGATTTGACAAAAAGCAAGTCAAGCTCACCCAATATGGGCCAGAAGTCACGGTAGAAGCAGGAGATCAGCGGCGCAATATTCCCTTACCCCCGGCTCTGAGTGGCAGACCTGTTGCTGGAGCAAAGTTTCAGAATAATTATTTGATAATTTCGTTTTAATTTAGTTAGGAGTAGGAACAAAGTTAGGAGTTAAGAGTGAGGAGTTAGGAATAAAAATAATAATTCACGCCTGATGTGAATTAGAAAAGCCTCTTATCGCATAAGGGTTTCTAGACTCGCCCAAAATCGTAGTTTTGGGACTACCGACGAAATTACAAGGGTTTCTAGACTTAATTCACATTAGACGTAATTCATAACTCCTAACTAATAATTCATAACTTCTAACTCCTAACTCCTCACTCTAAAAAAATACGCCTTATGTCAGAATCAACTCCCATTCCCCCAGACCCTAACCCATCTGAAGCACTAGACTTAGTGGCAAATAATGCCAATGAGCAAGCGAACGCATCTGCCGATCGCAGTGCAAAAACTAGGCAGATGTTGGGGATGAAAGGTGCAGCGTCTGGGGAAACCTCAATTTGGAAAATTCGTTTGCAGCTCATGAAGCCCATTACCTGGATTCCCCT
This sequence comes from Nostoc sp. ChiQUE01b, assembly GCF_034531255.1. Classification (NCBI taxonomy): domain Bacteria; kingdom Bacillati; phylum Cyanobacteriota; class Cyanophyceae; order Nostocales; family Nostocaceae; genus Nostoc; species Nostoc sp. ChiQUE01b. The sequence goes on from NZ_JAVRBM010000034.1 coordinate 25,041, forward strand.
AATTTGGGGCGTAGTCTGTGGTGCGGCTTCTTCTGGTAACTATACTTGGACGCTGGAAAATGTGTTGAAGGTAGCAGCCTGTATGTTACTGGCTGGGCCATTGATGACAGGTTATACCCAAATTCTCAATGATTACTATGATCGCGAAATCGATGCCATCAATGAACCTTATCGCCCGATTCCCTCTGGGGCAATTCCTCTACCCCAGGTAATTATTCAGATTTGGGTATTACTGATTGCTGGCATTGGTTTAGCGTTTGTGCTGGATGTGTGGTCTGGTCATGAATTCCCAACAATTACAGCGATCGCGATTATCGGTTCTTTCATCGCCTACATTTATTCTGCACCTCCCCTAAAACTCAAGCAAAACGGCTGGCTAGGTAGCTACGCCTTGGGTGCAAGCTACATTACCCTACCTTGGTCTACAGGACACGCTTTGTTTGGGGAACTGAATTCCACAATTGTGATTTTGACAATGTTTTACAGCTTGGCTGGATTGGGTATTGCTATTGTCAATGATTTTAAGAGTGTAGAAGGCGATCGCCAGTTAGGATTAAATTCATTACCCGTAATGTTTGGCATCACTACTGCGGCATGGATTTGTGTAGTAACGATTGATGTATTTCAGGGATTAATAGCAGCTTATCTCGTCAGCATCCATGAGAATTTGTATGCAACAATACTAATACTCTTAATCATTCCACAAATCACCTTGCAGGATATGTATTTCCTGCGCGACCCTGTGAAGAATGATGTTAAGTACCAAGCCAGCGCCCAACCTTTCCTGGTTCTGGGAATGCTGGTAACAGGTTTAGCACTGGGTCATGCTGGCGTTTAACTTATACGTCTATAGTGAGAAGTTAGGAATTAGGAGTTAAGAGGTAATATACTTTTAACTCCTAATTTGTATCAGGACATAACGTGTTTAAATTGATATCTTTCCTCATTCATGGGATTCAATCTTTGTTAATCCCGATTTGTTTTATCGGTGCTTGGACTCTAACTATTATCGTTGTTTTAAGTCTCTGGGCAGCGGCACGAGATAGTGTAACTACAGCCAAGCAAATGCATCAAATCCCCTGTACTGGTTGCCAATTTTTTACTGACAATTACCGTCTTAAATGTACTGTACGCCCATCTATTGCCAATACAGAAGAAGCGATCGATTGTTGTGACTATCAACCGAAGACGAATCCTTATCTATATTAGTTGGGGAGTGGGGAGTGGGGAGTGGGGAGTGGGGACTGGGGACTGGTGGAGATGAGGGAGACTAGAGAGATTAGAGGAATAACCCATGCCCAATGACAAATGACAAATGACAAATGACAAATGACAAATGACAATTAACTAATCTCTAATAATATCTTTAAAACACCCCGACTCTGAGCATGTTCAAAAGCTGCAAGCCCTTCAATCAGAGGGTAGGTGGCATGAATCAGGGGTTGCACGTCAACTTTTCCTGTGGCTAGTAGCTGGAGGGCTGGAGTAAAGGGGCCACAACGGGAGCCAATGAGGGTGATTTCATCCACTACTAAAGAAGAAGCATCTAGGCTGAGGTTGCCAGCATAAGTACTTTTCAGTACAAGAGTACCACGGGGACGTAGGGCGCGACGGGCGATCGCAAATCCTTCTGGGTTGCCAGTACATTCTACTGAGATATCGAAATATCCATCTGTAACAGTGTCGGCTAGACTCGTTTTTATCCCCCGTGCTTCTAAGTTAGCCAGTTTGTCTCGATGACGCCCCACAGCTACGAGTTCACAGCTAGTTAAAGCTAGTGTCTGAGCTACTAACTGCCCTAGTTTGCCATCTCCAACCACTAGCACCCGATCGTTTGGATGTAATGGCACTTGCTGCTGAATTTCCAAAGCTGCTGCTAAAGGTTCAGTAAATGTTGCTACTTCTGTCGACACATTATCAGGTACGGGATGCAGGTTCTCCACCGGCAAACAGAGATATTCACCAAAGGCTCCGTTGCGGTTGACAATACCCAGAACTGTACGATTTTCGCAGTGAGTTGGTTGTCCACTACGACAAAACCGACAATGCCCACACACAGCATTGATTTCTCCAACTACACGTTGGTTAACTAAGTGTTCTGGCCCTCGTTCAACAATGCCGACAAATTCATGCCCCAAAATACCAGTGTAGGGATAGTAGCCTCTGAGTAGTTCTAGATCAGTATTACAGATACCTGCACGCAAGACGCGTACTAAGGCTTCTCCTGGTAGCGGTTCAGGAACGGGAATATCTGTGCGTAATTGCAACTGGTTGTTTTCAAGCCAAAGTCCTTTCATTTCTCTTCATATCCTTTACCGAATTATGTTGTCATACCACTTTGAAAAATGTTTACAAATATAGAGGCATACATCTGTACCTCCATGCCCACACTTATGTCTCTGTAGAAGGTATTTCTTTAATTTTGGTTACATCAACTTTGCTTAACCAAGTAACTAAGTCATCTGAACCTAGTGCAATCTCACTTCCCAAGGTTTTGATATACAGAAGTCCATCACTGATAATTAAATCTCTAATTGGATACCATGAATCTCGTGTTCTAATCAGAAGTTCCAACGGAATCCCTGGTCTTGAAGTATACTTGCGATATTTCCACCAAGCTCGCCATAGAATGACACATTTAGTACAGTGCATTTGATAGCCTTTGGGAACTTCGCAGTATTGATACTGATAGAAACCCCGACTATCTACTTCTCCTTTGAGCATATAACTATATTCTGCTAATGCCTGATTTATCAATTCCCACTGGGTTGATTTTGAAGAAATCGAGAACTCACATAAGGTGTGAGATATTTGAGCAGTGGCAATTACGCCTTCAGATTTTGCTGTCAGTTGGTTGGTTTTATATACTGTTTGCGCTGTCAAAACAGGATTTGACAACAAAATGTCTTTTTTCTGGATAGAGTTTTGCACAAACTCTCGAATTAAATCTAGATTAGACAACATAAAATTTTTTATACTAAATTAACCAGTGTGATGAAAGCCACAACACTACTTAAATTAATAACTACACTGGTCTGGCGCTTAAATCAGGATTCTAACCAGCTTTATTTATACTCAATTCTTTAGTTTAACTAGGGTTTTGTTAAGTTTAATGTTGGGTATGGAATTGTCCGCTGGGCTAATTGACAAAATAACTATTTTCAGGTATTTTCCCCACAAATTAAATTTTTATGCCTTCAAGAAAAGGTTGAAATACCGAAACTAATTCGTGACGACTAACTACAAGGGTAGGAAAAGAGCGATCGCTATAATCTTCTTTGGGTGACAAGGGAAACGGCTCTGATTTAAGCGATGCCCAGACCCCACCAGCAGCTTGGACAATTACCCAAGCCCCGGCTAAGTCCCAAACTTTTGGTGTCGCTTCAATACCACCGAGAGTAGCCCCAGTGGCAACTGTCAAAAAGTTATAGCTAGCTACACCCAACATGCGAATTTTGCAGGGAAAGCCGTTCTGGATAACTGCGGTGCTGCGGGAACAGAGGTTAAAAAAGTGATTGTTGCTAGGACTATCTATACTAGCGTGGATGGGGTGGTTGTTGAGAAATGCTCCTGTTGGTGTTGCTAAACCAGATGAACCTGCCCAGAAACCATGAAAAGCTTGATTCAAGGTTGGTGCGTAAACATAACCAAAAATGGGTGTACCTCGATACAGTAAACCCAGAGATATTGTCCAGATGGGAATGCCGCGTGTAAAGTTGGTTGTACCATCTAGAGGGTCAATTACCCAGCACCACTCCGTACCAGGAAATGACTTATCACTCTCTTCGCTCAAAATGCCGTAGCCAAGGAAACTAGAAGCGATCGCATCCCGAATTTCCTGATCTGCCCATTTATCTGCTTGCGTCACCAAACTACCATCAGCTTTTTGAGAAGCCTGTACTTGCCCAAAATCTTGCATTAGTTGCTTGCCCACTCTGGTAGTGGTAGTTTGGGCAAAATCAAGAATTGTTGTCCAAAAATCATTCATTGGTTAATTCTCGCGCAAAGGTGCAAATAAGCAAAGGATTTTGGGCATCTTTGCTTGGGAGTGTGAAGTTCAATCCAGTTCCCTTGACAAAATAGATGCGATCGCAGTCTTGGCATTCATCTGAAATTCTTTGACATTCACCCGCCACAGTAACCAAACAGCAACAAGCATCCCTATTGCTTGCACCGCAAATACCATGCTGTATGCTAACACTGGTAACGGAAACAGCATTTTACCTAAATTTAATACTGCTCCACCAAGTATTGTAGCCAATCCCCTAGCCATTGCTTGAGATAATCCCCAAGCTCCAATAAATGTACCCGCCGTTTCAGCAGCCGTCAAATCCAACATCAAACTAGTCGCACCAGCTGTAATGACTCCAGATGACAGACCGAAAAAAAGCAGGCTACCCATCAATAAAGCTGGGTTGGCGCTAAACCCTGACATAATGATGAAGCTAAAGCTCACGGCTGCGCTGATACACCCAATTTTAGTAGTCTGTTTCTTCCCTAACCAAGGCAAAAGCAAAAAACCAGTAGAGCTAATTCCTATGAGAGTGCCAATCCCAAAAGGAATGTTTAGTCTAGTGGTTTGGGAAATACACATCCCGAAAACTTCTCCACCATAGGGTTCTAAAACTGCATCCTGCATAAAAATACTAATAGTCAACACCAACAGGAAGCCAAAAAATACTCCTGTTTGGCGATTAGCAGTCAGGACTCGTAAGGCTGTACCCAAAGTTATTTGGTCTTCTCTACCTACCAAAGAAGAACGGGAAGTGTAACGGGAATACTTCTTTTCCACGCCGAAAGTTGCCAGCATTGATAGTCCAAAGACGATCGCAGGCATAATTATAAAAACGGGGTTGATTGTAGATTGGAGTTTGGCTATGTCAACGACTTTGTTTGTCTGAGAAGGGTTATAGGCTAAAAGAGCCGTCCCACAAATTTCTGGTCTTTCTAGCAACTTGGAGCTAACTACTGCTCCAATGACAATGCCAATCATCAGCATTGACCAGACAATCCCAATCAATCTAGAGCGGTTATCTTCATCAGTAACATCTACCAAAAGAGCAGTAAAAGGTGTGGAACTAGCACTCAAGGCTAAACCATAACCTGCAAAAGTTAATCCCAGCACTCCCGCCCAGCCATAGGTTTGCAAACTCCAGCCAGTGGTTTGCAAACTACTACCTAGTTGCCAGACTACTTGCAGAGCCAAGAAAGATACAGTTGTAAATAATATTGCACCAATCCAGACATAGCTAGTGCGATGATAGCCCAGCAATGGCTTGGCATCAGACATCTGCCCAAACCAAATTCGTGCAGGGCTAACAAATTGGTGCATGGCAATAGCAGCAGCCGTAATTAATGGCAAGACTTTCAACTCGTCAATCATCACTCGATTCAGCACACCCAAAGTGAGAAGCGACATGATGCCTAATCCCATCTGAAATAAACCCAGTCGGAACATTGTCAGTAAATTAATTCTCGGCAATGATTCCAAACGTACCGAACTATTTGATTCAGGATTGGGTGAAACATCGCTGGTGGCCATAGCTACTTTTTCGTATGGTTTATAGGATTTAATCTCTCTTTAAATAAAGATAAACCCTACCCGCTGCAAATCAGCGAAGGAAAAGTGAAAGTTGCGTTAGCGTAGCTCACCGTACCCCTATGGGGAAGCAAGCTACGTGTAGCGTCTCGTAGAGAAGGTATCACACTTATTTGGCAAGCAGTTATACACCTCGATTAGCATAGACTTCAGCCAAGTTAGGATTAATCTTTATGGCTTGGTCGTAATCCGCGATGTCTACGACGGGCTACGCCTACGCATAATGAGAGAATTTTAGGATGAAATAGTGAAACGAGATTCCATTTACTATCAAATTTTTAAGCGCTTTCCTGGGTTACTCTTTGAACTAGTTGATAATCCCCTTTTTCAAGGGCAAAATTATCGATTTGAATCAGTTGAAGTTAAAGAAACCGTTTTTCGCATCGATGGTGTGTTTTTACCTCCAGAGGATGCAACATCGAAGGTGATCTTTTTTGCTGAAGTTCAATTCCAAAAGGATGAAGCCCTTTACCATCGGTTCTTTACCGAGTCGATGATGTACCTGTACCGGAATCGTTCTCAGTACGATGACTGGTTCTGTGTGGTAATTTTTTCATCACGCTCTCTGGAACCAAGCGATCAAAAAACTCATCGAATATTTCTCAACAGCGACCAAGTACAGCGAATCTATTTAGATGAGTTAGGCGCGACTAATCAGCAGCCAATAGGTATCAACTTGATGCAGTTGACTCTAGCATCGGATGAAGTGATGGCACAGCAAGCAAAGCAATTAATTGAGCGAGTAAAATTAGAAGAAACGGACACACTGCCGAAAAACGAAATACTAGACATCATAACCACAATCGCCGTTTATAAGTTTTCTTCGTTGAGTAGAGAGGAAGTTGAAGCTATGCTGGGACTGACTTTGGAGCAAACAAGGGTTTATCAGGAAGCGAAAGCTGAGGGTCGAGAAGAAGGTCGAGAAGAAGGTCGAGAAGAAGGTCGAGAAGAACGGGAAGCTGAAATGTTGAAACTTACCGTGCCTCTGTTACTAAAAACAGGGATGAGTGTGGAGCAGATTGCTCAACACCTCAATGTTGATATAGAAGCTGTCCAGATTGCTGCACAGTCAAGCACATAGAATGAGGAAGTTGAAGCTATGCTGGGACTAACTTTGGAACAAACAAAGGTTTATCAAGAAGCGAAAGCCGAGGGTCGAGAAGAAGGTCGAGAAGAACGGGAAGCTGAAATGTTGAAACTTACCGTGCCTCTGTTACTAAAAACAGGGATGAGTGTGGAGCAGATTGCTCAACACCTCAATGTTGATATAGAAGCTGTCCAGCTTGCCGCACAGCAAAACACATAGAATGGTCATTTCATGTCTGTCTGTTGTCATATTTTTGCAAAATCAGGAGCTTGATTAAAATCCTCAATTGCCTTTTTATGGTTTTCAGAGCGATCGCACTCCAGCAACTACAATCAGAGTACAACTAGTGTTGTACCTCCAAAGGCTAATAAAATGAAACGCACACTATATATTCCTGATGAGTTGTGGACACAACTTGACCAATACTTAAAAGATCACCCAGAGCAAAACCCATCAAGTATTGTACAGGCAGCACTAGCGGAAAAGTTACGCACCAAAAATGGTTCAAGGCTACTATCGCTGGCAGGAATCGTGGAAAATGCTCCTACAGACGCTTCAGTTAATGAAGACTATTTGATACAGGGATGAAGCGTCTCGTTTTGGATGCAGGCCCCCTGATTGCCTTGGTTTCTGTCCGAGATGACTACCATCAGGAATGCAAAGCGGGTTTTAGTAAGTTACCAACGTTGTTTGGTGAGGTTCTAACCCCTCTACCAGTGCTTGTTTGAAGTTTACAAGTTTGTGCTGCGAGAACAATCGAGCTGTGCTGCAATGACTGCACTAAGCGTCATTAGTGAGAACACAATCATTGTACCAGTGAGCATGGAAATGTTTCAGGAGATTTATAGCATGGTTCGCCAGATACCAGAATGGCAAGGAACTTTAGAGGATGCGTCTGTTGTAGCGGTAGCTCAACTTTATGACGCTAGTGTTTGGACATTAGATTACAGAGATTTTAGTTGGTTCAAAAGTCTAGAATTGTGGTCTTTATGATCATTACACAGGTAAGTTTCAACATTATGAAAATGTGGTTTTAACTACGCCATTCCATTGAATTAGTAAGATAAACTTGCCCTATGTATGTCATCAAACTACTTATCTTCATCTAGTAACCAAAAAGGCATAAGCAATGAGTAAAGAACCAGTCAAAGTCATATTATGGGAAGAAAACCAAAGAGATTTTCTAAAAAAATTCTATGATCTCCAATTTACTCCCAGAGTAGGAGAAGAAGTTTATTTAAAAAAGGAGAAATGGAAAGTAACCAGAGTTGAGCATGATATCGAAATTAGTGAGATTAATGTCTACATGGAATTAATCAAAAAAGCCAAGCAGGATAAATCATCTAATTCATAAATACAAGTAAATACACTCAATTATTAGAAAAGGGAGGTTATTAGCCTCCCTTAATTTTGAGAATAGTAGATTCTCAGGTGTAATTTAAAAATCTTTATGCAAGCTGCGATGTCTACGACGGGCTACGCCTACGCACTTTGAAAATACTGCGTCAACCCCCATGCCCAATTTTGTCTATAACGATACACTATAAAAGTAAAGAAATGTAAAGAAATTAAATTTTGCAATGGTGGAAACCATCACATTGGGGCAAAATGGCCCAGTTGTTACACCCTTGTGCATAGGCACTTGGGCTTGGGGTGATAAACTATTTTGGAATTATGGCGATCGCTATGGCCCAGAACAGTTACAAGAAGCCTTTACCGCAGCCTTAGAAGCCGGTATTACCTTCTTTGATACTGCCGAAGTCTACGGAATGGGAAAGAGCGAGAAATTTTTGGGACAATTTCTGCAACAGACACAACAGCCTGTACAAATCGCCACAAAATTTGGCCCCCTACCGTGGCGATTTACAGCCCAATCCGTCTCTGATGCTTTAACAGCCAGCCTCAAACGCTTACAATTAGAGCGAATCGCCCTGTACCAAGTGCATTGGCCTTTTGCTTTCTTTTTAAGTCAAGAAAGTTTGATGAATGCCTTAGCAGATGAAGTGAAGCGGGGTAGGATTGCCGCAGTTGGTGTGAGTAATTACTCAGCAGAGCAAATGCGAGACGCACATCAAATATTGGCGGCCCGTGGAGTGCCTTTGGCTGTGAACCAAGTACGTTATTCTTTACTCAGTCGCCAAATTGAAAGCAAAGGTATTATCGCAACTGCACGTGAGTTGGGTGTGACTATTTTGGCTTATAGTCCTTTAGCTCAGGGATTACTTACAGGCAAGTACACTATTGATAGTGCACAAACGCCCACTGGTGCGAGGAAAATAGACCCACGATTCAAGAAAGAAGGTTTGCAAAAAATTGCCCCAGTCATATCTTTGCTACGCAACTTCGGGGAAAAATACGATCGCACTCCTGCTCAAGTTGCTCTTAACTGGTTAATTGCTCAGGGGAACGTTATTCCTATTGCTGGGGTGAAGACAGCCGAACAAGTGCGGCAAAATGCTGGCGCTTTAGGCTGGGAATTGAGCGACGATGAAATTGGAGAGCTAGAACAAGTTAGTCGTTCTTGGCTGTAGAGACGTTGCAATCAAACATCTCTCTACTAAAACACAGGGGGCCAGAGTTCTGACACTACTAGCTCCCAACCTGGTACTAAGTCTGGAATAGTGAACATAAGACCACGAAGAATGCATCTTTAATTTATCTTCCTAGAAACTGGTAGAAAAAGTTACCCAAAAAGCCAAAAAGTCAAGAGTCTAAAGTCAAAATCTTAACTCTCTTGACCTTAACTCTCAACTTTTCACTTTGCCAATTTTAGATTTGGATTTTGGATTGAAGAAAAAATCTAAAATCTAAAATCCAAAATCGATTAACTTCTAACTCTTGACTAAGAAGCTGATTCCCTAGCTGTAGGTGAACCTAGCTTTTTACTAGGAGATGCAGAAGACTCACGACTTGTCCGCAGTTTGGGCTTGGGAGAAGAATGTCTTTCTTCTTCACCATTGCTGTTATCTGATTTCCAAGCAGAACGGGGGCGGTCGCTGGAAGATTCACGACGCTTACCAAGTCTTGGTTTGGGAGTTGAGGATTCCTCCTGGGGAATTTCTACGTCTGAACTCAACCAAGCGGGACGAGTTTGATCGTAAGCGATTTGCAGTGCAGCTGCGGCGATCGCTTGAGCATCGTATTCTTCAATTAGTTCGCTAACAATCGGTAAGAATGAAGCCAAACGCTCACCTGTCAAAGCTTCTCGCACCTGTTCTTGCAATTTCAGGATGTGTCGCGCTTCAATCTGGGCACGTGTCGGAATCGACAACAATTGCCAACTTTGGCGGTTATGACGTTCAAATGTTTGCTGCTTGCGCCGCTCAAATGGTTGTACTAAAGAAATTGCTGTTCCTTCTTTACCAGCACGACCAGTACGACCAATGCGATGGACATAAGTTTCTACGCTATCGGGTAAGTCGTAGTTGATCACATGGGAGAGTTGATCGACATCTAATCCTCGTGCTGCAATATCAGTTGCTACCACCCAGCGGACTTGACGGTTACGGAATCGGCTCAATAACCTCTCCCGTGCTTGTTGGGACAAGTCACCGTGGTATTCATCGACACTGTGACCAGCTCCTTGCAACTGACTGGTGAGTTCTGCGGCTGTGCGTCTGGTGCGAACAAAGATTAAAGCTGTTTCTGGATCTTCCATTTCCAGAATCGGCTGTAATGCTTTGGCTTTTGTCCAGTGGCGGGGGATCAAGTAAGCTACTTGATTAATTTTATTGGGAGCGGCTTTTGGTTGCTCAACGGTGACAGTCGCCGGCGATCGCAAGAACTTGTTCACCAACATCCGAATCGATGGTGGCATTGTTGCCGAGAATAAAGCTGTTTGGCGTTCTACGGGCGCTTGCGAGAGGATTTTAACCACATCATCAATAAAGCCCATGCTCAACATTTCATCAGCTTCATCTAACACAAACCACTTCACTTGATCGAGCTTTAAACAGCCGCGATCGAGCAAATCGATCACCCGTCCGGGAGTGCCCACAACCATGTGAACACCACGTTTGAGTTGTAACATTTGACGGTCAATTGATTGACCACCGTAGATTGCTAACACCCGCAATCCTTCATTACCGATGAATTGGGCGATCGCATCGTGAACTTGCATTGCTAATTCACGAGTTGGTGTTAAAACTATGGCTTGCACGGCTTTCTGATTAATATCCAGCCGCTCTAAAATTGGCAGTGAAAATGCCGCCGTTTTGCCTGTTCCAGTTTGAGATTGACCTACCACATCACGACCGGCTAGCAATTGGGGAATTGCTTGCACTTGAATGTTGGTTGGTTCGGTAAAACCAATTTTTTCTAGTTGTTCGACACGTTCTTGAGAAATGCCTAATTCTTGAAATGAAAGAGTCATTAATTCGTCCTAAATTTTATGTAAGGATTTTTGGATTAGTCATTTAGTCATTAGTTATTAGTCATTAGTCATTAGTCATTAGTCATTAGTTATTGGCTAGTTAGTCAGCCAAGGGCGATAGCAAAGCCTCAAATCTTGGAGAAGCTATGCCTACGAGTGAGTCCCCGAATTTCAGGTAAACCCTCATGAAAACTGCCATTAATGCAGCGTTGATCTTGGGATAAGGGTGAATCTGTAAGGGTCATTTAACAAAAGACAAAGGACAAAAGACAAAGGACAATTTAGTTATTGACTACTTGACCATAGAGGTCGTATGTATCAGCGTGGTGAATCGCTATTGGCACGATGGTTCCTAATTTTGCCTGGCCTTTGACATACACCAGACCATCAACCTCTGGGGAAAATCTACCTGAACGACCGATTAATTCACCACTTTCAGGATTTTCTTGCTCAATCAGGACATCAACTATTTTGCCTACTTCCTGTTGATTTTTCTTTTGAGAAATCGGTTGCTGGAGTTCCATCAGTTGGTATCGACGCTCATCCATCTCCAATTGGGGCAACTGATTTGGCAACTTGTAAGCTGGAGTTCCTTCCTCAGAGGAAAAGGTGAACACACCAACATGATCGAATTCATGCCGCTGGACGAACTCTAATAGATGCTCAAAATGCTCGCTTGTTTCTCCTGGAAAACCAACAATAAATGTTGTCCGCAGTACGGCTGTTGGTAGCGCCGTTTTGATGCGATCTATAATCCCATCATTTACGCGCCCTTGCCAAGGGCGGTTCATGGCGCGGAGAATCTCTGGATGAGAATGCTGCAAGGGCAAATCCAGATAAGGCAGGACGTTGGGTGTTTCTTGGATGGCCGCGATCACATCTGGGGTCAGTCCCGTGGGATAAGCGTAATGCATTCTGATCCACGGTATATCTACTTTCCCCAAAGCGCGAAGTAATTCGGCTAATTTTGGCTGACCGTAAATATCTAGACCGTAATTAGTGGTGATTTGGGAAATTAAAATAATTTCCTTTACCCCTTGACTAACTAATTGCTCCGCTTCGGCGACGATAGATTCAATAGTACGCGATCGCTGGTTCCCTCGAAGATGAGGAATGATACAAAATGCACAACGATAATCACATCCTTCCGCAACCCGGAGATAAGCTACGCCCTCCGTTGTAGTGCGATAGCGCGGTGTAGTTTCGTCGGCAATGTAGGTTGGCTCAATACTAACCTGTTTGACCCGTTCGCCAAGTTCAACACGCTCAATTACATTTACAATTTTGTGATAATCGCCTGTACCCACCACTGCTACTGCTTCGGGCAACTCCTCCAAAAGTTGTTCTTGGAAGTGTTGCGCCATACAGCCAGTGATTACGATTTTTTTATTTGCCTCTGCCAGTTCTACTAAAGTTCTGACAGATTCTTGCCGGGCCGCTTCAATAAAACTACAAGTATTAACAATAACGTAATCTGCTAATTCTTCATTTGTATCTACACCGTAGCCTGCTTCTACCAGCATTCCCAGCATGTGTTCTGTATCAATTCGATTTTTCTCGCAGCCCAGGTGAGAAATGGCAATCGTTGGCTTGTCACCCATATTTTGAAAATATCTTCATTTTTTTTCTTGTAGTCAACATTCTGGCGCTAATTTCGCTTGTTTGAAATCGCTATCCTTCTAATAACAGTACGACGGCAGATTTTCACTGTCAGCAACTGTTCGTAGAGTTATGACCCTATCAATAATAAAAATAGAGGTCATGTTATGATATTTTTATCAATCTGTTCCCCAGGGTAATTGAAGTGTCTTTGGGTACATTTGACACTTGTAATGTTTTTTAACAATTAGCCTATTGGTATTTTACATTACCACAGCGTATGCGTTGTTAACCTACCCATCGGGAAGCCGCCCAAAGGGCTTGTTGTGAGAAGTCGCTACCCTCAGGGAAATCGACGAAAGCGACTACGCCTATAAAGCAGTAATGCTACCCTGGCGATTGGCAAGTCCTACGACAGTGCGCGGACAAGACGCCTAAACCACGGAAAGCTGCCTTGCGTCTAGTGAGTGGCAAACTCCTCTTGTAGCCAGGTTTTATCTTAACATATCTTATGGGAGGTTTGACGCCAATTTCCATCTGAGGAAAGAGGCAATAAACCGACTATCATAAAACACATTTGACTAGTTAATGAAAAGTCAAGAGTCAAGGGTGAAAAGGAGCCAGTCACGTGCGGGGTTTCCCCCGTTGAAGAGCCACCCTTATATAGAGGTTCCTGTCCTTCAGGGGAGTGGTTGAGCTGGCGTTCAATAGTCAAAAAATTCTGGACTCTGGACTGTGCGAGGCGGATTAAAGACGTGGATTTATATCAGATATTTAAAACTCGCTCACCAATTATTGGCGTGGTTCACCTGCTACCACTGCCTACCTCACCCCGTTGGGGAGGTAGCCTAAAAGCGGTGATTGACCGTGCCGAACAAGAAGCCGCAGCCCTGGCAAGTGGAGGGGTTGACGGTCTAATTGTCGAGAATTTTTTCGACGCGCCGTTTACCAAAAACCAAGTCGATCCAGTGGTTGTGAGTGCCATGACCATTGTGGTGCAGCGGATACAAAATTTGGTGACTTTACCCATAGGCTTAAATGTATTGCGAAACGATGCCAAAAGTGCAATAGCGATCGCTAGCTGTGTACAGGCGCAATTTATCCGCGTCAACGTCCTCACAGGGGTGATGGCAACTGACCAAGGATTAATTGAGGGAGAAGCCCATCAATTACTCCGCTATCGACGGGAGTTGGGTTGTGATGTTAAAATCCTGGCCGATGTGTTGGTGAAACACGCCCGTCCTTTGAGTTCTCCAAATCTCACAGTCGCCGTGAAAGATACCATTGAAAGGGGTTTAGCAGACGGAGTGATTTTATCTGGTTGGGCTACTGGTAGTCCTCCTAACTTAGAAGATTTGGAACTAGCTTGTGGCGCAGCAGCTGGCACGCCAGTGTTCATCGGGAGTGGAGCTAATTGGGAAAATATTGATACATTGATGCAAGCAGCAGATGGTGTAATAGTTTCCAGTTCCCTGAAACGTCATGGACGCATAGAGCAACCAATTGACCCAATTCGCGTCAGTCAATTTGTGGAAGCTGCCCGTCGCAATTGGAACTCCAAAGGTGAAAGTAAATCAGCAGAACAAGTGAAGTTACATTCTTAGAAAGTGGGGAAAGATAGTTAGGAGTTAGGAGTTATGAGTTATGAGTTTTAAATTAATTGTTCCTAACTCCTCACTCTTAACTCCTCACTCCTCACTCTTAACTCCTAACTTTTACCACTCCCCATTCCCTAATATTTATGATTCGCCGCCGTTCTACTCCTTGGATTCATAAATGGTCACGTCCATTGATTGCCGCGATCGCTGGATGTGGTGCCCTGATAACAGGTTATCTAACTATAGAAAAGTTAACCGGAGGCAGTGCCGCTTGTGTGGCACAGGCTGGTGCTAAGGGCTGTAATGATGTGCTTTCCAGTCCTTGGGCAACGGTTTTTGGTCAGCCATTAGCTTTGTTTGGGTTTTTGGCATACACCAGTATGGTGATATTGGCTTTGGCTCCCTTAGTATTCAACTCAGGGGAAAACAATAACCGCAAACAATTGGAAAATTGGACGTGGTGGTTGCTGCTGGTAGGTGCGATCGCTATGTCTGTCTTTAGCGGCTACTTAATGTATGTGCTGACATCTCAAATCAAAGCTATTTGTCCTTACTGTATCGGTTCAGCTTTGTTTTCCCTCAGTCTTTTGGTAATAACGATTATCGGTCGGACTTGGGAGGATATTGGACAAATCTTGTTTACCGCGTTGATTGTCGGGATGGTAACGCTGATTGGTACTTTAGGCGTCTATGCTGGCGTGAATCAATCAGATGTTACACCTGGAACTCCTGGACAACCCACAAAAATTACCTTTACTCCCAAGGAAGACCCTAACCCAGCGTTCGGTTGGGAAGTTACCACTACTTCTGGTGAAGCAGAAATAGCCTTAGCACGGCATCTGGCGAAGGTAGGTGCAAAGGAATACAGCGCTTACTGGTGTCCTCACTGTCATGAACAAAAGCTGCTTTTTGGTAAACAGGCCGAGGAAGTAATTAACAATGATGTTAAGGTAGAATGCGCTCCCGATGGACTCAAAGCTCAACCAGAACTGTGTAAAGCTGCAAAAATTGAAGGATTCCCCACTTGGATCGTTAATGGTAAAAGCTATAGCGGAGTCCAAAACTTAGAGGAACTAGCGAAAGTTTCTGGTTACACAGGGCCTCGTAACTTCAAGTATTTTAAGTAAAGTACCTATACTGACCTTCAGTAGTTCCCACTCCATAGTCAACTGGATGAATACAGTAAAATCTGTTTCCAGTTGGCTTTTTTGTTTTTGGTAACAGATAATAGGTCTTATCCAATGCCCAATTACCAATTTTCCTGCGGCTTTTATCTGCAAATACTTAAGCTCAAGGAAATTAGCTAAGTACATTTACTTGAAATTAATGTATATTTTAATTTCTTTTTCTAACACTTGAGAGCCACCTTGGGATGTAATCATGTCAGGCTCGAACCGAGAGGTGTATCTGTTGAAAGTAAACGTAATTCTCAGTAAAATACCTAATCGATCGCAAATGTGAATTTAATTGAGTAAGCTCTACTAGAGAAGGCTTTGAGAGTTAAATTTACTGAACTCACTTTCAACAATATTTATTAATCTGTACTGATAGCCACAGGAGTCCCAGTTGCCCTTTGGTCAGATAATTGGCCTGAATATATGGTAATACATGACAAATACCACGATGTCTTAAAGAACCTTGCTGAGTTGAAAAAATTTTTAGAAACTCTATTTAGCTCCTACTTGAGCTATGTTTAGTCCGATAGTTAATAGCTATAGGAAATAGAGAATATTTCTGCCTACTAGGTAATGGAAATGAATCAGCAGCTAGGCAAGCGTTTTGTGAAGTTAATCTTTGGACTGAAACAATCGCTTAGTCGAGGACACAGAGAATTGATTACTGCGGCCAGCGTTGCAGTCTGCGTCCTGCTTTTGCACTCCATTGGATTATTGCAATCTTTGGAGTTGGCAGCTTTGGATCAATTTTTTCGCTTACGTCCAAATGAACCGACAGAAGACCGGATTACGATCGTAGTGATTGATGAGACATATTTAAACGAAGTACGTTCGTGGCCAATTCCAGATGCGAAGATTGCCTTGTTGTTGCAAAAATTAAATGTCCATAAACCCCGTGCTATTGGCTTAGATTTCTACAGAAATTTACCAGTAGAACCTGGTAATCAAGAATTGCGTAATACTTATAAGTCAATACCCAACTTAATTGGTATTGAACTACTAGCAAATGACAAAAACAAAAACTTTAGTGTTTCGCCTCCATTGGGACTAAATCAGGATCAAGTGGGCTTTAATAACGTGCTGTACGATCTTGATGGTAAAGTGCGTCGCAGTTTGTTGTATTGGCACGTTAAAAGTGAAGTACATGAAAGTTTTGCCTTGAAGTTGGCTTTATTGTATTTAAAGTCAAAGGAGATTACTCCGACCAAAGCAAAAAGCAACCCTGAATATTTGCAATTGGGTAAGGCAACATTTACTCGTTTTGAGGCTAATGATGGTGCTTATGTGGGAGCTGATGATAGAGGCTACCAAATTTTAAGCAATTTTCCCAAACCCAAATGTCAAAGTTCGTCTGGAGAATTTTGTAGTTTTCGCCAGGTATCGATAAGAGATGTACTGGCAGATAAAGTCAAAGCAAACTTAATCAAAGATCGGATTATACTTATTGGCTCCACTGCACCTAGCCTCCAAGATTTTGTATTTATTCCCTACTCTAGCAGTGTAATGGGTATAGCAAAGCCTGTACCTGGTATTCAATTGCAGGCTTATTTTATTAGTGAATTAATCTCTGCTGCTATTGATGGAAGACCATTACTGAAAGTTTGGCCTGACTTGGTGGAATACTTGTGGATTTTCATCTGGTCTTATCTAGGAGCCGTGACGATATGGCGGATACGACACGCAACTAAGAGTCTCTACTGTATCCTAGCTTCTTGCTTTGTATTGACCGTGAGTGCATACCTGGCTTTCTTGTACGGTTGGTGGATACCACTCATTCCTTCACTGGTTTGCTTTGGCACTTCAGCTATTTGGATGACTAGTCATATTGCTCACATGCAGGGAGAGTGGAAACGTTCCAAAGAATTTTTGCATCACGTTATCAACACGATCCCCGATCCAATTTTTGTCAAAAATGAACAACATCAGTGGATTGTTTTAAATGAGGCGTATTGTCGATTTATCGGTTATCCAAATAAGTTTTTAATTGAAAAGTCAGACTATGACTTTTTCCCAAAACATGAAGCTGATGTGTTTCGACGACAGGACGATCTTGTTTTTCGGACTCAGCAACCCCAAGAACATGAAGAAGAATTTACAAATGCCGCTGGCCAGACTCATCAAATTGCTACTAAGCGATCGCTTCACAAAGATTCAGCTGGCAATTTCTTTTTAGTTGGAGTCATCCGAGATATTACTCAGCGCAAGCAGATGGAAGAACAGCTCAAGCGTACTGCTGCTGAACTATTCCGCTCTAACAATGAATTAAAACTCAAAGAAGACCACTTACGTTATTTAGCGTATCACGACCCCCTCACCGGTTTATCCAATCGCAAATTTTTTGCCGAACAACTTTACGAGTCTTTAGATTGGGCACAACACAATAACTTGTTGCTGGGACTGCTATTTATTGATCTAGATGGGTTTAAGCAAGTCAATGATACTTTGGGACATGAGACGGGCGATCGCTTGCTAATGACTATTGCTGAAAGACTCAGCAACTCTTTACGCGCTAGTGATACAGTTTCTCGTTTGGGTGGCGATGAATTTACTGTGATTTTACGGGCAATTCCTGATGTCCAAATAGCTGCTAAAGTCGCCGAAAAAATTTTAAGCAGTATTACCAAGCCAATTGTTTTGGACGGCTATACAATCCGAGTCTCTGCCAGTATTGGCATTAGTGTTTACCCGTACAACAGTCAAGATAGTGAAACTTTGATGAAACAAGCTGATACAGCAATGTACCATGCAAAGCGCCTGGGTAAAAATCGCTACGAGTTTGCTTAATTAGTCAAGAGTCAAGTCTCCAGGTTTTCTCACTCTAGTTACAATTTTTACCTCTAAATGAGGAATTTAGACTGGAGATACGTCTAAGGCACTGTCTTGAAAAAATACAGCGGATCTTCTGCGAGGTAAATTTTTCGCCAAGATGTAGACCTAGCAAGGATTTTTGGCTTTAATACTAAATCTCATAACTGATGTCAGAAAGCATTAGTCATCAGAGATAATTAGGAAAATAAAATTGTATGTAATTTTATTTACTTCTAAAAGTATACTTGTATTTACTCGCTTCTGACGCTGTTTTATAAGTTTAAAAATCCTTTTAATAGGATAAATATGTTGTTTTATCTTTACAGATACTTACTCATCAAATCTAAACTATACAATTAAATCAGTATTATTTCATATTTTTTTGAACTCCTGATTTAGTAAACATAGTGTTTATACTTAAAAGTGTTAAGATATTATTAATAAATAATGAAGTAAACAAAATGTTCGCAATAAATTATTGACATATCTAACCTGAGACTGATGTAAAAACCGCTTGTTAAGAATACGACTTAAGTATAAAGACTATTTGATATCGGCAAATTAAGGTTAATCGACAAGCGAATACCACAATGATTTGTACACTACTAGCAATGATTTCATAAAGTTAAAAAGCTTTTTTCAAAAACTACAGTAAATATACGGTAGTAACTAAAAAAATCCACTTGGGAATAAAAAAATAGTAAATTTACTGAAAGACATGAAGACTAACTTCCGAATCACAAAGTTTATGATATTCTGCATAGGTGCTTATATACTGATCCCAAAAATTGCTGCTTGCACAGGTATATTTAGTACTGCAAGTGCTAATTCTTTTGGCCCTACTAGCAGTAACACCTTAATCGCCCGCAAGGTCAATTCTCAAAATTTACAAGACATATACATTCCACCAAATTATGGTGGTCCCGACAGTCATAATGGTAGCGGCACCCGCTGATAGCAATTTTGAATTTTAGATTTTAGATTGTGGTCGAGTAGCGCAATGAGTTTGCTACCGTCTTGTACACCACATCTTTTACTTGGCGGCTCATTGCAAGATGTTGTGCTTAGGGTTGCGAAAACCGTCAGGCTCTTTAAGGTAGTTTATTCAAGCCAATAGTGGAGATTTCCACCAATGATTTGTTTGTATAAGTGTGTGGACTTGCCAATTTGAGTCTGGTTGAGGATAATCTAAACGGAAGTGTCCGCCTCGGCTTTCGGTTCTAAAAGCAGCACTTTTGAGAATTAAATCAGCTACATCTAATAAATTGCGGGTTTCTGCCCAAAGTCCCAATTGCCGTTCAACATCTGGTAGGTCAAAACTAACGGGTTCTACTGGACGTAAAGCAAGCAAGAATTGACTTAAAGGCAAAGCAGCGAAATCTTGCTGCCAAGATTCAATAGTAGCGATCGCACTTTCCAGCCTTGATTGCTCCCGACAAATACCAGCACTTTCCCAGACTAGACGCGGTAACTTCTCCCTGAGTGCTTCTAGCTGTGCTTGTTGGATGTGCCACTCACTAGCATCAGCATTAAATTTCCGTAATGGTAGCACTGGTGTTTCTGAGGGCAGCCCGATATTTTCTAACTTAATATTAGCCATCTGGGCCCCAAACACAATACATTCCAACAGGGAATTACTAGCAAGGCGATTGGCCCCATGCACACCAGTACTAGCGGTTTCACCCACTGCGTACAAACCGGGGATATTTGTGCGATTCATCAGATCCGCAACAATTCCACCCATCCAGTAATGGGCAGCTGGCGCTACAGGAATTGGTTCGTGGAAGACATCAACGCCCCAATGCTGACAAACTTTGATGATATTAGGAAACCGGTGACGAATCTTGTCAGCAGGGATGGGGCGCATATCCAACCACACATGAGCAGTAGCCAAATCAAGGGCGGTACGTTGTAAATGGCTGAAAATTGCTCTACTGACCACATCTCTAGGTGCAAGTTCACCCGCAGGGTGGTAGTCAAAGGCAAAACGTCGCCCTTCATTATCGATGAGATGTGCCCCCTCGCCGCGTACAGCTTCGCTGATCAAGAAGCGATCGGCACCAGGTTTAGTCAGGGCGGTGGGGTGAAATTGGACAAATTCTAAATCGCGGAGGATAGCCCCAGCGCGAGCTGCGATCGCTACCCCATCACCCGTACTCACAGCCGGGTTAGTGGTTTGGGCAAATATCTGACCACCACCGCCAGTTGCTAGTACTACAGCACCAGCTCTTATCCAGGTGATTTTACCTTGATAAAACAGGCTAATTCCCTGACAGCAAGCAGTTTCGGGTTCAATCCACAAACTCAAAGCCAAAGCTTGCTGAATGACTTGAATATTTTGGCGACGTAATACTTGAGCTGTCAGGGTAGTAGTAACTTCCCTCCCTGTAGTGTCCGCAGCATGGAGAACACGGCGGCGAGAATGGGCGGCTTCCAAAGTTAAAGCTAAGGCTTGACCATGACGGTCAAAAGCGACCCCCAAGTTAACTAGGGATTGAATGCAGCTAGGGGCGTGTTGGGCGAGAAATTCGACAGAGGTGCGATCGCATAAACCTGCACCCGCCTGGATCGTATCTTCAATGTGCAGTGTTGGAGAATCTTCTGGGGCGATCGCTGCGGCAATGCCACCTTGTGCCCAATCGCTGGCGGACAAAGCAACGGTTTCTTTGGTAATCAAGCCGACTCGCAAGGATTCTGGCAGACACAGCGCTGTGTATAGTCCAGCTGCACCAGCGCCGACTACTAAGACATCAAATTGGCTGGGAATATCTATCTGAGACAAGGTAATGGGTAGGGGGAAGTGAGGAGTTAGAAGTTAGAAGTTAGGAGTTTTGAATTTTTAACTCATAACTCATAACTCCTAACTCATATCATCTCCCACTCCTTAGAATCAGGAGTGGGCTGCTATTTGCTACATTAACTGCAATTCAGTTATCTGTAGATACCGTTGTTAAAGCGATCGTCTCCTTCATTAAAGGCAGGCTCTTGTTCTGTCACGGTAAATTTTTCGAGGTTGGCTTGCAGGGTTTGTTTTTGGCGATCGCTTAATCCTGGAAGATCCAATACATCCTCTACATTTTGGTAGGGAGCATTGGTGATGATTTTTTTAGCCAAAGTGGGATAAAGCCCTGGAAACTGTTGAAAAGCTCGGACGTTGGTATTATTCAAATCAATTTTTTTACCAAATTCCGTTCCTAGTTTAGCGTCTGCCCGATTCTGCCGCTCAATTGCCAGAACTGGGACTTGGGGAAAAGCAAAACTGTTGAAAC
This sequence comes from Nostoc sp. ChiQUE01b, assembly GCF_034531255.1. Taxonomy (NCBI): domain Bacteria; kingdom Bacillati; phylum Cyanobacteriota; class Cyanophyceae; order Nostocales; family Nostocaceae; genus Nostoc; species Nostoc sp. ChiQUE01b. Next base: position 46,548 of record NZ_JAVRBM010000034.1, read on the forward strand.
TAGCAGCTTGGGCTATCTGAGTTGTTCCCAACCATCCCCAGCAACTAAGTAACAAGCTAAACACTGTTAATAAACGCGCCAATCCTTTCACGATTTTTCTACCTCTTTCCATCAAACAGAAATAAAAGTTTTAAGCTAACAACAGTTATTAGTCATTAGTCATTGGTCATTGGTCATTGGTCATTAGTCATTGGTCATTGGTCATTTGTAAAGGACAACTGACAAGGGACAAAGGACAACTGACAACTGACAAGGGACGAAGGACAAAGGACAAAGGACAAAAGCTGATAGCTTAGTCAACACAGCAGTCATCAGAAACTAATATACAGCGTATTAATATCCACAATATTTACTGTTACTGGGTTTGACTATACTTTTGCCAAAAATTTTCATCGGGGAAAGAGTGCTTGCATAGCTGCGATAGCGTTGCATCGACATCCCAGCAGCATTTCCAGCTAGACGAAATCTTTTCGGGGTGGCTGATTCTACCTCTCAAGCAGACACCAAACTGCATGATTTCTAAGATCGAAAACTTTACCAAAAGAGAGTTGATGCTGATGGATTTTATGTAATATTTCTTAACTAATTAATCATCTACAGCATCATTTTTGATGTGTCGTAGATTGGGCTGGGAAAAGTTTCAAAAACAGAAGCCTACACGCTCATTGCAACATATAGTGTCTCCTGCCTTCTTCACGCTGCGATCGCAGCTAACAAAAATAGGCTGTCTACCAAAATTGTGCTTAAAACTGCGCCACCAAAGGCATACCAGTGTTTTTGGGTTCGACCTAAGGATAAAATTCCCACTGTTAACAGCACTAGAGCGAGAATTATTGCCCAAGCTTGTCCCCAAGGTGTTTGTACTTGTATTAAAGCGTTTTGTAAAATTTTTGACGTGCTGTCTGCATCTGCGTTCATGATTTGCCGCCAATAGGGCATTAAATCCACAATATAAAAATATACATCTGTTAAAACTGTACCGAGTAAAGAACCTAAATAAAACCAGTTACCTACCTTGCCCCAATTCTTCGCTAGACACCAACAAGCAAACGGTAAACCGATAAACTCCACTGGCAGATGCCATAAAGGTTCCCAACGTAACCAGCCCCAGTAAATCGCTCCTGCTAACCAACTCCAGCTAAATCCTAAGAGCAAATCCCCCCAGACATAAGTTGCAGGACGTGACATTAAGGTAAAACTTAGCCACACCCAAAATCCTGTCAGGGCTAAACTCAGACTTGGTAGCGATCGCACTATTGGCGCTTCTACAAATACTGGCACTGATACCAAAAACACCGCCGCTGCAAACACTAACCAACTTTGTCGGGCAGAAATAGATAAGGGAAGAGAGGGAGAAAAGGAGAATGTAGATTCCAATTGCCTGATACCCTTCAGCCCAGTATCAGCTAAATCCAACTCGGTATCAATAGAAGGGGTAGAAACGCTGTAGGAGGATAGTGTATTATTAATCAAAGTTTTTAATATTTGTTACTAAACTTTATCTTATTTAATATATCACACTTTGAAATCCCCCCCTGGGGCATTGTAATTATACTGAAATTTTCAGGAGCCTTGGCGCAAACCAAACAAAACATTTTCTGCCAAAGGAATCCATTAAACCGATTCGCAATTCGCAATGACGCTTGCGGACTCGCTAACGCTGCGCTAACGCAATTCGCAATTACGTGTTGTAACGGGGATAAAGACAAGCAGCCCAACACTTGCGGCTTGATAGAAGCCGGGGACTTAAACCCTACACTTTGTTAAAGTTGCATTATGTACATAACTGCTCTGTAGTTCATTGTAAATAGGGGACTACAAAGAAGTGAGAGGTAAAATTTAACAGTTAAAAGTGAACTGACATCAGTCTGCTAAATATTAAAGTTTGATGAATTGACAAAATTCCGTTGACTTATTGAGGTGGGTGTAAGAACATAGTCAGCGTCTTCGATGATTTTATTGATCGGTAAAATTGAATTTTCTACAAAATTAGGTGCAATAAAGAGTATATAAAACAACATCATCATCCTAAGAATAATGTCTCAAACACGAAAAAGGTATTAATTGCAGATGGAGTTTATTCAAGCTTTTATTTTAGGTATTGTTCAAGGTATTACAGAATTTTTGCCAATCAGCAGCACTGCACATCTTCTGATTGTGACAAAAGTGTTTGGTTGGAAAGAACTAGGTTCTAAAGATTTTGTTGATGCGATTCAATTTGGCAGTGTTATCGCAATTGTGGGGTATTTTTGGTCGCTGATTTATAGTATTGTCAAAGGTGGAATCGAAGCACTAAAAGCCAAAGACTGGCAACGCGAAGAATGGAAGATTCTTGTAGGTATTGTAGTTGGAACACTGCCAGCTTTAATTTTCGGCTTCCTTTTAAAAGATATTTTACCTGAGAGTGCATTAATTATTGGCATCATGTCAATTATCATGGCACTTTTACTAGCTCTGGCAGAAAAAATTGGCACTCGTAAGCGAGGTTTTGAGTCATTGCAGATTCGGGATGGTATTTTGGTTGGATTGGGACAAACACTTGCTTTGATTCCGGGTGTTTCTCGTTCTGGCTCGACTTTAACGACTGCCTTATTTTTAGGATTAGAACGCTCTACAGCAGCGAAATTCTCATTTTTGTTAGGGTTTCCAACTCTTACCATTGCGACGCTGTATAAAAGCTTGAAAATATTCAAGTTGTTTCAAGCTCACCAGTTGCCAGATAACATTGTTGCGCTGTTAATTGTAGGAATTATTTCAACCTTTATTTTTTCCTACCTATCAATTGCATTTTTGATCAAATACTTAGCAACCAAAAACACTTTGATTTTTGTATGGTATAGATTAGCATTTGGTAGTGCGATTTTACTAGCGATCGCAGCAGGTTGGAAAGGATAATAGTCATTAGTCATTTGTTATTAGTCATTTGTCCTTTGTCCAAAGAAAATGACTATAGCGATGTCTTACGACTGGACTTTAGACTAGAGAAGAGTGATCGTTATGGGTGGGGGTTAAGTCTGTATTAGACTCAACTAAGAAACGCTATAATGCCCAATGCCCAATGCCCCATTACCCCTTATCCCCTTCAGGGGCCCCACCTTCCCCATGACTACCATTCATCCTGCTCGAATTACCAAGGTTCTTCCAGACTCAATAGCCGCAGAGATTGGCTTTGAAGCTGGGGATGCGATCGTTGCAATCAATGGTATACGTCCCCGCGATTTAATTGATTATCAATTTTTGTGTGCTGATGAAGTCTTGGAATTAGAAGTTTTAGACGCTGCTGGTAAAACTCATAGCCTGGAAATCGAAAAAGATTACGACCAAGACTTGGGGCTAGAATTTGAAACTGCCCTATTTGATGGCTTAATTCAGTGCAATAATCGCTGTCCATTTTGCTTTATCGACCAACAGCCACCAGGTAAGCGTACCAGCTTGTACTTTAAAGACGACGATTACCGCTTAAGCTTTTTGTACGGCTCTTATCTTACCCTGACCAATTTGCCAGAAAGAGAATGGCAGCGAATTGAACAAATGCGCTTGTCTCCGTTGTATGTTTCTGTTCATGCCACGGAGCCGGAAGTTAGAATTAGACTGTTGAAAAATCCCCGTGCGGGACAAATCTTGCAACAACTCAAGTGGTTTCAAAAAAGACGGCTACAAATTCATGCTCAAGTAGTTGTTTGTCCTGGTATAAATGATGGCGAACACTTGGAGCAAACCCTAAAAGACTTAGCATCCTTTCATACTGGTGAAGTGCCTACGGTGGCATCGGTGGCAGTTGTGCCAGTTGGGTTGACACGGTTTCGTCCTTCAGAAGACGAACTTACACCCGTAACCAGAGAAAAAGCAAAAGAAGTGATTTCTCAAGTGCGAATACTCTCGCAACAATTTCGCCAAAAGTTTTCCTCTAGCGTCGCTTGGTTAGCTGATGAGTGGTTTTTGATTGCAGGTGAGGAATTACCGAGCGAATCTGAATATGAAGAGTATCCCCAAATTGATAATGGTGTTGGTTCAATTCAGTTGTTTATCAAGCAATTTGCAGCCGCTGCAACAGAATTACTACCGCCAAAAGTTTATCCTCAGAGAAAATTAACTTGGGTAGTAGGCAACGCAGTAGAAAACGCCTTTGAACCTATCTTGAAACGGTTAAATTCTGTTGAAGGATTAAAAGTAAATATGCGTGCTTTATGTAGTGATTATTGGGGACAGAGTATCACGGTCACGGGATTACTAACGGGTCATGATTTGCTGTTGAACTTACAAGGGCAAGATTTGGGAGACGGAATTTTACTGCCAAATGTAATGCTCAAACATGGTGAATTAGTATTTTTAGATGATATGAGGATTGAAGAATTAGCTTGTAAATTAGAGACAAAAGTTTTACCAGTAGGAGGAGTTGAAGATTTAATCAATACCTGTATTCTTTAAGCTGTTTTTATTAGCTCTTTAGTCTATACCAGTTCCCAAATGGATGAAGTAAATATCAAAACCTCACCGAATTTTAGATTTTAAATTTTAAATTTTGGATTAAAAATTCAAAATTTAGAATTTAAATTAGTTTGAAGCCCCCGAATTTAAACGCGAGAATAAATCCAAAATCCAAAATCGAAAATTTTTAATTGAAGAAAAAGCATTCATGAGCCACTGCAGTCTTCTCCCAAAGGGAGAGGCTAGCGCCTTTCCTTCGGAACGCTACGCGAACGCGGAGTGTCTCGTAGAGAAGGAGTCTCCCCAAGTAGAGCATGTGGCGTGCATGGGATCAATCCAAAATCCAAAATCCAAAATCCAAAATCCAAAATTGATTCACCCCCAACCCGTCTTCTTAGCAATAAAAGGGTTTGAGTGTGGGGTTATCTATCATATTTGTTAACTTTTTTGTTGCCATCAAGTGAAATGATTTCCATATTAATTAGATTAGAGGCTGGGGATTAGAGATTGGGGACTAGGCATCAATTTCTAATCCTCAGTCCAATCTGAACTGAAGGTTTTTATCGCAGAGAAATTATCCGCGAGTGAGTTTCTAACTTTTCAGTCGCTGTTAAAACTTCTTGTCTTGCCCATTTATCTGCTGCCAAAATGTCATCTAAAGAGGGATTTGCACGGTTATCATTTTGATGGCGATCGCACACCCATTCGATACACCGAGGAATATCTAAAAACCGAATTTTTTCATCTAAAAATAAAGCTACAGCTTGCTCATTGGCGGCATTCAACACTGCTGGCATTGAACCACCAGCTTTACCCACAGCATAAGCCAACTGCATACAAGGATACTTCTGGTGATCTGGTTCACGGAAGGTGAAATTTCCAGCTTTGACTAAATCTAGTCGTTCCCAGTTAGTGTAGATGCGATCGGGCCAAGATAAGGCATACAGTAAAGGTAAGCGCATATCTGGCCAACCGAGTTGGGCTAAAACTGAAGTATCTTGCAGTTCAATCAGCGAGTGAATAATGCTCTGGGGATGAATGACAATTTCGATATCGTCATAATCCAAGCCAAACAGAAAGTGAGCCTCAATTACTTCCAGTCCTTTATTCATCAAGGTAGCAGAGTCTACTGTGATTTTCCGTCCCATTGACCAATTAGGATGCTTGAGAGCATCAGCAACGGTTACATCTGCTAACTTTTCTACATCCCAGTCGCGGAAAGCTCCACCAGATGCAGTGAGCAAAATTTTCCGCAAGCCTCCCTTGGGCACACCTTGGAGGCATTGAAAGATTGCGGAATGTTCGGAATCAGCTGGGAGTAATTTTACACCGTGTTTTTCAACTAGGGGTAGAACCACAGGGGCCCCAGCAATCAGGGTTTCTTTATTCGCTAAGGCAATATCTTTACCAGCTTCAATAGCTGCGATCGTGGGTAGCAAACCAGCACAACCAACGATCCCAGTGACAACGGTTTGGGAATCACCGTAACGGGCTACTTCTATCACTCCGGCGTCACCTGCCAGTAGAATCGGTTGAGGATCGAGGTCAATGATAGCTTCTTTGAGCGCTGGTAATTTATCTTCTGAGCAAATGGCTGCTATTTCTGGTCGAAACTGCCGAATTTGAGCAGCCAACATCTCTACATTGTTCCCAGATGCCAATCCCACAATCCGAAACTGATCTGGGTACTGAGTGACAATATCTAAAGTCTGAGTACCAATAGAACCAGTGGAACCAACAAGAGTAATCGCTTTCACAATTGCTTAAGGATTTACAGACAACTCTCACTATAAATTGCTTGGGACTCTTTAATCACAGCAATCATCATAATCGATACACTGATGCCAAAAGAGGGAGTGGGGAGATGAGGGGGATGAGGGAGATGAGGAAGAAATCAATTCAAAATTCACGCATTAAAGAACTTCTGCCTTCTGCCTCACTTCTCTACGAGAGGCTGCGCCCTAAGCGTAGCTATGCCGCAGGCTTTACGACTACGCTCTGTTACCACCTGCTTCCTGCCTTTTCCCCAATGCCCAATGACTAATGACTCTTGACAAATGACAAATGACAAATTTTCGTATAACTAGACAAAATTTGTATTTATAAATACTATATTTCTAAAGATAAATTATGAAAAAATTGGCAAAAGTAACCAAGCATGGAACACTTTTAAGTAATTTTTAATCTGTCCAGTTTGTCAATTGTGTTGGTGGAGGATTTAATATGCAAAATATTACTCATAAATTGCTGTGTTACAGCCATAGGTAAAAGGATGCACAAAGGAGTTTGTTGAAGCACTCAACCCTATGGTCAAAGTTCAAATAGTTATAAAAAAAGTTTTATGGAAAAATGATTTACTGTTTCCAGCAGCAATATGGCTTGCCAGTCGAATATTCATCTGGACAGCTATGTTGGTGATTGCGCCAAAACTACCATTACCAGCAGAAGAATTTTTACCGCGTTTTAGCTGGGGGGTTTTTGATGCCTGGGATAGTATCCATTATCGAGCGATCGCAACTTCTGGTTATGAATTTGTGAATGACGGCAAGCAACATAATCTGGCCTTCTTTCCTCTGTTTCCCTTAAGCATCTGGGTTTTGATGAAGTTGGGCTTACCGTTTGAATTGGCAGGCACATTCATCAACAACTTGGCATTTTTTGCAGCACTTTACTGTTTGTACTTTTGGGTCAAGGATCATTATGGCATCAATACAGCGCAGTGGGTAACTGCTGTACTTTCTTTGTATCCAGCTTCGATGTTTACGGGAGTGATTTACACAGAGGGGCTGTATTTGTTTTTGAGTACGGCGACTTTGCGGGCGTTCGAGCAAAAGCAGTATGCCTGGACTGCTTTTTGGGGCGCGATGGCGACAGCAACACGTCCTACAGGTATGGCACTAATTCCAGCATTAGCGATCGCAACCTGGAAAGAACGCCGACCACCCATTGCCTATATAGCTAGTTTCACTACTGCTATTGGCATACTTTTATTCAGTTTGTATTGTGCGATTTATTTTGGCGACCCTTTAGCTTTTATCGAAGCACAGCGGGGATGGCGACCTTCCCTTGGGTTTGATTGGCAGGGTTGGTTAAATATGTTCATGCAAATTGCCGTTGGCAGTAAAAATTGGCAATTTGGTTGGGTGCAAAACTCCTCTGGCGGGATTCAAGACCCTTGGTATCTCTTGTTATTTGGCGCGATTGTTGTCAGTGGCTATCTTTTATGGCATTTCCGTCAACGTTTTAGTTCTGTAAAATTATTTTATGGCTTTTATGGTTTAGTCTTATTTTTGTTGATTCTGGCAAGCGAACAGTGGATCAATAACTTCCTCAACTTGTTCATGGTCTTAGGTGGTGGCTGTGTGTTGTGGCGCTTACACACACAACTGACCCCAGTTACAGTTATTTATGGCTTTTGTGGTATTGGTTTGCTGCTAGCTTCTGGAGGCACTATCTCATTAAGCCGTCTCGCCTACGGTATTGTGCCTTTAAACATAGCAATTGGTGTGCTGCTATCTCGCCATCCTCGTCAGGGATATTTAATATTGGGCGCTTTTGTGACACTACTAGCCAAAATAGCTGTAGGATTTGCCCAAGAGCATTGGGTTGGTTAGAGGGCAATACGGTTGAGTTAAGGAAATTTATCCGTTGAGGCAGGCAGGGGGAGCAGGGGATGCAGGGGGAGCAGGGGGAGAAAAAAACCTTATCTGAACCGTATTGGGTTAGAGGGTTCAATCCATTATTGCTAAAAAATTGAATTTAAATTTCCTAATGAATGTATCCAATCAAACGAAGATAGCGATCGCTTCATTATTTCTAGGTGTAGGTGCCATATCTTTTGGCTCTATTTTTATGAAATTGAGCGAAATGGAACTCAGCCCCAGTGCCACTGTATTTAATCGCTTTTGGCTTGCTAGTGTGGTCTTCTTGCTCTGGCATGGATACAAGGCAATACGGCAGCGATTTTCCTTAGACAAACCTGTAGAACAGCAGTCCTACACCAACCAGGATCTTTTGCTATTGCTAGGTGCTGGTATTCTTTGGGCTGCCACTTTAGTTTTGTTGGCTTGGTCGTTGACTCAAACTAGCGTTGCGATTTCTAGTGTGTTACATAACCTCGCTCCCATATTTACTAGCTTAGGGGTGTGGCTATTATTTCGTCAGGGTTTTGAGAACCAATTCCTGATTGGGATGATCATCGCCCTTGGCGGAGCGATCGCTATTGAATTTGAGGAGTTGCAAATTGCCACAGATGAGGTTCAAGGAAGCTTGGCTGCGATCGTTTCGGCAATCTCCTTGAGTGCATACCTGCTGATCGTAGAAAAATTACGAACCAAATTTTCTCTGGCCACAATTCAGCTGTGGGTCTGTGCGATCGCGGCTTTAGCGATTTTCCCTATACTTTTGTTTACTCAAGATCAGCTTTTTCCTTCTACAGTCAGTGGGTGGCTTTGGGTAATTTTTTTGGCGCTGATTTGCCAAGTTTTAGGTCATGGGCTTTTGACCTATAGCCTTGCCAAGTTTTCCTCTGTGGTTGTCTCCTTGGTACATCTGTTAGAGCCAGTATTTAGCGGCCTTTTCGCTCTGGTAATTTTTTCGGAAACATTAACTTTCTCAAATTGGGTAGGTTTCGCTGTAGTTTTAATAGGTTTATACTTAGCCGTATCTAGCCAAGAGGCTGTTAATTTGCCGTTTCAAGAATCAGTCAAAAATATAATTAACACTTTCGTTCAAAGTATGACGCTCAAACTGTCATTACTAAAGCAACAATTCTCCGAAACACCAGCTTTATTAGGAACTGTCTCATTATTGTTTGCTCTAATTCCCATATCTTTAGCACCATCTTTGACCAAATTGTGTCAACAAGAAATTGGTGCAAATGCTGTAGTATTTCATCGCAGTTGGATTGCGACAGTTGTCTTTGGGCTGTGGAATGGACTTGAGGCTTTCCGCTACCAACAATCTATTGAAGGAGGCAGGAGGCAGGAGGCAGGGGGCAGGGGGCAGGAGGCAGAGGGCAATATTACTTCTGCCTTGCTTGATAACCAATCCATAAAACAGAAGCCTTTTACAAGTCAAGAAGTCTGGCTATTGTTGGCAATGGGAACCTCTGCTGGAACCTATCTTTTATTGTGGGCCTGGTCGCTGAGTCAAACTAGTGTTGCCAACGTGGCTTTACTGTCTAATTTGAACTCCTTATTTGTTGCTTTGGCTGGGTATCTGTTATTTGGTCGACGTTTCGACAACAGATTCGTGATTGGTCTAGTCACCGCTTTGGCAGGAGCGATCGCATTTGAACTCAATAAGGTGCAATTTGCAACCGATCAAATATTAGGTGATGCATTAGCATTGCTAACTGCGGTTTTCATGGCTACATGTATGCTGCTAATAGAAAGACTCCGAACCAGATTTAGCACTGCAACTATCATGTTGTGGCGCTGTGGAGTGACAACAATGTTTCTACTACCCGTCCTGCCATTCCTTGAAGATAGACTATTGCCCTATTCCTGGACCGGTTGGTTTTTCATCATTTTCCAAGCTCTCTTCTGTCAAGTGCTGGGTCAGGGACTTTTAGCTTATAGCCTCAGTAGAATCTCTTCAGGCGTTGTCGCCGTCACACTTCTTCTAGAACCAGTTCTAGCTTCGATTTTTGCTTGGTTCATCTTTTCAGAACAAGTAGGTTTGTTTGACTGGGCTACTTTTGCCGTAGTTTTAGCGGGTATCTATCTAGCCCAATCTAGTCAATCGATTGTTCAAGTAACAAACGAAGGATAGTAAGTAAGTCCGCGCAAATAAAGCTAACTAGTGAGGGTTGTCCTTTGTCATTTGTCCTTGGTCATTTGTAAGGGTTCAGCAACTTAAAATCTGCTGTAGTATTTGGACACTGCCAACGAGACTGATACAATTTATGACAAAAGCTTCCGAAAAAACATTATTAAGATTAGTGAAATCTCCGTTTAATAGGTTCTTAAACTCTCTCCCATTGCCGATTCGTGGATACTTGCTTATTGGCATTATATTAGCAGTAGTGATTCGATTGCTTTGTGTTCCAAATAAATCGGTGGATTACAAGTTTTTTTTAGCGCGTTGGTATGATTTCATTGCATCTCATGGCGGGTTGAGCGCTCTTAAATATAGTTTTGCTGATTACACACCTTCCTACCTTTATTGGATTGTAATTGCTGCCACCCTGCTTTCTGGATTGCCCAAAATTTTCACAATCAAGCTTTTTGCGATGACTGTTGATTTTCTTTGTGGTTTTTTAACTTACAAAATTATCAGACTAAAATACCCAGAGGGGAATAAACCAATCTTTGCTTTTTTGGCAGTTATTTTGAGTCCGACTGTTATATATAATAGTGCCCTCTGGGGTCAATGTGACAGCATCTATACAACAGGGATGATTGCCTGTATTTACTTTTTATCTATTCAAAAAGAAATTCCTGCCTTACTCAGTTTTGGTGTGGCACTTTCTTTTAAGTTGCAAGCGATGTTTTTAGCACCTTTATTATTAATTTTTTTAGTCAAAAAGAGAATTCATTGGTATTATTTACCATTAATCCCGACGGTATATATAATTTTAGTTTTGCCATCGTGGTTGATGGGAAGACCGATACAAGAATTGCTCTTAGTATACTTTAACCAAGCTAATAAATATAAACAATTGGCGAAAGGTGCGCCTAATATTTTTCAATGGATTCCTAACAATTTTTATAATATTGTTGTCCCTATAGGTTTAACGTTAACTGTATCTGCAATATTTTTATTAGCATACATTGTTTATAAAAGTCAGCTAAAAATTACTCAAAATAGACTGATACACTTAGCCACAATCTCAGTTTTGTTTATGCCATATATCCTGCCCAAAATGCACCAAAGGTATTTTTATCCTGCTGATATTCTTTCAATTATCTTTGCCTTTTACTTCCCTCGATATTTTTGGGTAGCTATAGTCGTGCAAATGGCATCATTTTTCAGCTATTTGGGAACTCCCATATTTATCCAGTTATTTTCAATCCCTTTAGGTTTTGCTCTCTGGTTTGTTGTGCGAAAGTGCGATCTAATTTATCCAAAGCGAAATTTTAGAGAATATGTATCTAAAGGTTGAAGAAGAATCCAGAAGTCAGAATTCAGGAGCGGAGCCGGAGATGCTCCGCCTCCGGTCAGAACAAGAAAGTGGGGAATTCAGACCCGCTACTAATTGTAGACCGCTAAATTAAAAATTTAGCGGAGGTGCAAAAACGCCGTTTATTCATTTGCCACTCGCACAGAATTCTATTCTGAATTCTGGCTCCTGACTCCTGATTTCTGCTTTGATAAATGAATTAAGATTAAAAAAGTAATACCAATTTGAAAAATGATTCCGACAGATGGATTCACACCAAGCCAGACGCACCAAGGCAATTCCCAATCCAAAATCTAAAATCCAAAATCTAAAATGGTATAAAATATCTTAGATATTTAACTTATGGTGAAACAAGTGTAAATTCTTTAGCTGATCCAATAATTTTACTACCAGTTATATTAATTTGCTGTAAAGCCCCATTGTCTAACAGTAAATAAGATTTATTAGATAACATTTGTTGTAAAGTTGGCACAGTTGCAGGAGTTACTTTACAATCGCAGTAAAAGTCTAAACTAGGACGCCCATAAGCAAAAGAAGTATAAATTTGTGTTCCTGTTGAAACATTTGCCCGAATTAATTCTGCTACTGGTTTAACTGGAAAAGCTTCCTTTAATTCCCAAATCCATGATTGCGAACTCATCAACAGTGCTAAAACTAAGTACATTCCAGAAAATAACACTGGAATAAAGTTGCGATCGCGCTGTTTAATTAGCCAGACTACTATACTCATACTTATTGCCAAAACAATACTCATGACTATTAAAATAGGTTCTTTCTTTGCAAGAATAAAGTAAACACAACCTCCTAAACCAGCAATCGCAATAATAGCCAGAAATATTGTCCAGCTTCGCACCTTAAAATGACCGTACTGCCAAATTTCGCTAAGTTTAGCACCAATTGTCAAAGCTAAAAATGGATATACAGGCATAACATACCACGGCAGCTTAGTTCTCATTAAAGAGATAGTTCCTAAGTAAATAATTGTGCCAATAATAATTAAACAACCCCAGGTAGTATGACGTTTTTTCCAAGCTAGATAAAAACCTGACGGTAAAAATAATAGCCAAGGAAAACTATACTTAATTAACTCAATTAAATAGTACCAGGGTGGCCCACTATGATTTTCAACAGATTGTGTAAGGCGATCAAAGGTTTGTGTTTGAAAGTTCATTTGGAAGAAAGTTTCGCCATAATGTTGCCATTGAGCGGCGAACCAAGCGATCGCAGGTGCATTTCCTAAAAATATTCCCACTAATAAATAGGGGCTTGTTAACAAAGTAAACTGCCGATCTGCAATCAGGAAAAAACAAGCGATCGCCCCTAGCGGCAAAACTATCATCCCTTTCGTGAGAGTGATTAACCCTAGACAAAATCCCACACCGAGAGCATACCGACGATTCTGACGTGCTTTTAGCAAACAAAACAACAGCAGCAAGAAAAAGGTAATAGTTGTACCATCTAGCATTGCTAGTCTTCCGTGACGCAGCACAGGCAACATCGTTAGGTAAACTAAAGCGCTAAACAGAGCTGGTAAACTTTGATTAAAAAGCAAACATCCCACCAAGTAAAGCACAGGCACTCCCAAAGCAGTTAACACTGCACCCGGTAGACGCGTTGTCCACTCATTCACGCCTCCAACAGAGTAAGTCCAAGCAATTAACAAGTGTATCAGGGGTGGCTTATTATGATAAGGTTCTCCTCCCAAGGTGGGGTAAAGCCAATGCATTGAACCAAGTGGGGCACGCCAAATTTCACGGGCAACCTGTGCCACAGTACCTTCATCCCAATCTCGTAAAGGGGAGTTTCCCAAAAATATCAACCATAGAAATAGAGATATTACCACTAGGCTAAATAACCATTCTTTTTCTCGGAATAGATGCATATCTAAAATTGGGATAATCATCTCAAATCTCCAGGATATCCCCACGAAAGCTTGCTTTATATGGCATCATAGCAGCTTCTTAAACCAGTCTTATGCTACAGCAAAGTGTTGAACAGCTTTTGCTAAAACAATAGATACTTTGACATGATTTCATAATTTATGAATAACAGATACAATTTATGACGAAAGCCTCAGACAAGACATTATTAAAATTAGTGAAATCTCCATTTAATAGGTTCTTAAATTTTTTCCCATCCCCAGTTTCTGGATACATAGCTATTGGAATTATTTTAGCAGTACTGATCCGATTGGTTTGTGTTCCTAATCAATCGTCTGATTATAAATCTTTCTTAGCACCTTGGTATGATTTCATCGCATCTCATGGCGGGTTGAGCGCTCTTAAATACAGTTTTGCCGACTATACGCCCCCTTACCTTTACTGGCTTTTAATTGCTGCCACCCTGCTTTCTGGATTACCCAAAATTTTCGCAATCAAGCTTTTTGCGATGACTGTTGATTTTCTTTGTGGTTTTTTAACTTACAAAATTATCAGACTAAAATACCCAGAGGGGAATAAACCAATCTTTGCTTTTTTGGCAGTTATTTTGAGTCCGACTGTTATATATAATAGTGCCCTCTGGGGTCAATGTGACAGCATCTATACAACAGGGATGATTGCTTGTATTTACTTTTTGTGTATTCAGAAAGAAATTCCCGCCTTACTCAGTTTTGGTGTGGGACTTTCTTTTAAGTTGCAAGCGATGTTTTTAGCACCTTTATTATTAGCTCTTTTATTTAAAAAAAGAATCCATTGGTATTATTTACCATTAATTCCAGCAGTATATCTAATTGCAGTTTTACCGCCTTGGTTGATGGGAAGACCGATACAAGAATTGCTGTTAATCTATTTTAGCCAAGCTAATAAATACAAAGAATTGGCGAAAGGTGTGCCTAATATTTATCAATGGATTCCTAACAATTTTTATAATATTGTTGTCCCTATAGGTTTAACGTTAACTGTATCTGCAATATTTTTATTAGCATACATTGTTTATAAAAGTCAGCTAAAAATTACTCAAAATAGACTGATACACTTAGCCACAATCTCAGTTTTGTTTATGCCATATATCCTGCCCAAAATGCACCAAAGGTATTTTTATCCTGCTGATATTCTTTCAATTATCTTTGCCTTTTACTTCCCTCGATATTTTTGGGTAGCTATAGTCGTGCAAATGGCATCATTATTTAGTTATTTGGGAACTCCCATATTTATCCAGTTGTTTTCAATACCTTTAGGTTTTGCTCTCTGGTTTGTTGTGCGAAAGTGCGATCTGATTTATCCAAACTTACAAACTGGATTTTCTTCTAATCTTAAATAAGAAAAATTAGTCATGACAAGTAGGATTTAACAGAAAAACTGTCAAAAATGAATCATATCAAAGTAATTATTGGCATTAGTACCTTAATTTTATTTATCTCCAGCATCTTACGACACGAATTATTTAATTCATCTGGGGATTTAGCATTTTTTGACCAATGTATTTACTTAATTAGTCAAGGAAAACCGCCAGTTTCTTCTGTACTTGGTTTTCATGTTTTAGCCGATCATGCTGCTTGGATTTTATATCCTTTAGCTTTATTGTACAAAATTTATCCTAGTGTTTATTGGCTGTTTGCAGTACAGTCTATTGCTTTAGCGTTAGGTGCTTTACTTACATATTTTCTGGCACTACAAGCTGGTTTAAAAGAAAAATTAGCAGTCGCAATTATGACTGTATATCTAATGTATCCGGTGGTGTACAACAGCAATCTCTGTGATTTTCACCCTGATACGATCGCAGTCCCTGCACTTTTGACAGCAGTTTTGACCGCTAGATCGAGAAAAATAGCTTGGTTTTGCGTCAGTATTCTTGTGGTATTAGGTTGTAAGGCTGTATTGTCACTGACTGTAGTGGCGATGGGAATTTGGTTACTCTTGTTTGAAAAGCGACGTTTATACGGTGCGATCGCCATTATTAGTGGGATAATATGGTTTTTGATTGCTAACTGGATGATCATCCCTTATTTTGGTAGCGAAGCAGCGTTATTGAACCGTCATCTTTATCGCTATAGCTATTTAGGAAACTCATTTTCCGAAATGCTACAAATATTACTTTTTCAACCAAAAATCATTTTTAACAACCTTTTTTCAACTATAAACTTAGAATATTTATGTTTTTTATTCTTACCTGTTATTTGGGTTTTCAGACCACAGTATTTCATGCCTTTGATAGGTATAATTCCTTGCATAGCACTAAATTTACTTGCCGATCATCCTTCACAAAAAAATCTAGTTTTACATTATTCTTTACCAACAATTCCATTTCTTATTTTAGTTTTAATTGGCAGTCTAGCAGCAGGTAAAGCATGGCTAAAACAAAGGAAAGCTATTATTTTGTGGTCTTTAGTTTGGTTTTTGGTTTTCGGTAAATATGGTTTTTTTAGCTCAAAATATCTCCACAATATAGATAATTGGGCAGCCACAAAAGAGGCGATCGCTTTAGTGAAGACTAAAGATAGCGTTTTAACTACAGATATAATTACTCCACATTTAACCCACAGACAGTTAATTAGTTTTAAATATAATCCTTCTCAAGATATTGCTGAATTGAATAAATTTTATTATGTCTTGCTCAATATTCGCCATCCAGGTTGGGCTGCAACTTCAGAATCTCTTTCTAACTTAGTCAATATATTTAAAAATCAGTATCAGTCAAATTTTCACTTGAAATATCAACAAGATGATGTATATCTTTTTGAAAAAACTATTAGTTAACAATACAGCACTTGCGTCTATTATGAGGTACACTAGATAAAAATATAAATACTTTTAAATGAAGTCATACTCTGTCGATCTTCGAGAAAAAATAGTTGCAGCACATATAAGAGAAAAACATCTCCATTAGGAAAGTAGCTAATATATTTTCCGTATCAAAGAGTTTAGTCCAAAAGCTTGTAAAACAACAGAAACTTGAGGGAAATTTACAATCCAAGACGCGAGGGAAACCACAATTTAGTCATTTAACAAATGCTGACATAGAGTTAAGGGAATTAGTTGAAGCACATCCAGATGCAACATTGATAGAGTTGTGTGAATTCTTTGCAGACAAGACTGGCAATTGGGTGGGGCGAAGTGCAATGTGTCGGGCGTTACAGAAATTAGGATTAAATCGGAAAAAAAAACAAAGCGGAGTACCCAAGCGGGGACTATTGAGTCCTAAATTTAAGATTAGATTATTGGGAAAAGGTCAAACATATAGAGCCAGAAAATTTAGTATTTTTGGACGAAACTGGCGTTCTACTAGGGTTAGCAAGGACTCATGCTCGTTCACAAATGGGAACAAGAGCTTACTCTCTTAAACCCTTTTATAGAGGCTCAAAAGTTACAGTAATTGGAGCAATTAGCATTAAAAAAGTAGTTGCATTAATGACAATGAATAATTCAATGGACGGCATTGCATTTGTTTTATTTGCCCTTGAAGTTTTTAGTGCCAAATTTATGGTCAGGAGCAGTAGACATCAATTGATAATTTATCCGCACATAAACTAGATTCAATTGTGCCAATAATTGAAGCTGTCGGCGCGAAAGTTATTTGTTTATCCTCATACTCTCCCGATTTTAATCCAATTGAATTATGGTGGTCACAACTTAAATCTTTTTTACGCAGTTTCGCTCCAACTACAACAGAAATGGTTGATAAACTCATCTCAGTTGCACTCGACTTAATAAATCCTCAACATTTAAGAAACTGGTTCGCTAGTTGCTGCTACTGTACCTCATAGCAGCCGTAAATGCTGTAAATACTGCAAAATTAACCTTCCAGGATTGGCGTGCCATTACAAAATCGTTTGTTGAATATTGCCTTGAACAAGATAAAATCTATATCTCTCTTCCACAATCTAATTCTTACCAAAGTCAAAGAATTCTAAGAGAAACTCTTCGTAATACTTGGTTATAAAATTAAATTTACTCTATCAAATCTTAATATTAGGTCTTCAAAATACCAATAATTTAGTTTTGAATTTGATTGTTGAAATTCAAAACTAAAAACTTTGTCCTCAACACTCAAATTGAACGATCGCGGTAAAAACTCTGGATTCTGCGCCGCCACCTCTAATGCAATGCTTACAAACGCCCGACTCTTATCCCCCATCTTAGGTAAAGTCTTGCGATCGTCGGAACTCAAATCAACTAAAAATGGTAACTTTTCTTTAATCGTGCTAATCGCTTGCAACACAGCATCTCTCTCTGTTTGTGCCAGTGTTGCACTAATTGGGGTCGTAGACATAGAAATCACTCTCCAGTATGTTTCTTAAATCTAGAGTGCCCACATATACAACTAAAATTTTCATTCACACAGCAAAGCCGATCATCTTAACAATGACTGATTGGGCGTTAACTGGCTCTCAAAACGGCTGTAAACAATTTGGGTTGGATACCAAGAAGAAAACCAGTACAAATCTTGCATAACTTTGCAAGAATTACTCTCATCTGCAAATTCAAAGTGAACCAAAGCTAAATTATTCAATCCCACTACTTCTCGCCCGTCCTGAAACCAACGAGATTTCCAAAATATCAGGGGTTGCAACCATTTCCATTTAGCATTTTCGGCTCGTTTCCAAGGAGCGATCAACGATAATATATCTGCTGTGTAGGTAGAAGTCTGAACACTGTTTCGAGGTATCCACTCCAGTACACAATACCAGTCAGAGTTATTCAGCAGCTGACGATTATGCTGTAATTGTTTCTCGGAAATTTCTACCATATTGGGTGGATTGATCCAGCCTATCCAATGTCGCACTTTTTCTGGTAGCAGCCAATCTTTCAATCGTGTATGAATCAGCCGCGTCAAAATCTCTTCATTCTTCAATGCACTAGCGGTTAACTGTACCAAGACAGATTGTAATTTGGAATGGGTGCGTGCATAAGATAAGTGAGCAACAGAACTGTAGTGAATATCTCCAGAAAGAATAATGACTTGTTGACGTTCTTCAAACAAGGTGGTTAGAAATTTCGCCAGGGCTTCAACATTAATGTTCCAGGCATCTCCAACATCGGTTGAAAAAACTTTCTCCTGCTTTAAGTGCCAATGATGAATCCAATCAATCACTTGTAATCCAAATACATTCGTGGGCGCAATCACAAATGTAGTTTGAATCTGAGTTTGTTCAACTACTTCTTGTAAAGGCAAAAGTAGTTGTTGCTCAAAGGCTTTGGGACACAACAGCATCGGTGGGGCAATTGGTTTTTGATCGGCTGGATAACCTCGCCATGTACGTGTATCCAGCACAATTACTTCATGGCAATCGCTGCGGACTATGTAATGCCAAGTCAGCGCTTCCGGATGCCGATCGAGAATGAATACTGAACCGTCTCGGACTAAAATAGGTAAGTCTGTATGGGGATCGTTGGCTGGCATTCCTAGATAACGAGCGATCGCTTCATCAGCCTTTGCATCCGTTCCTTGAGAAGCTGACCAAGCTTGTGCAGCCACCAACAGCTTTTCACCTGGTTTTCCTTCTGCAAATTGCCCTGGTGTATTGCCCCATCCTTGAAATACCGTATAAGCTAACAATGCATTTTGGACTATTCTTCGTCCTAATGGACGCCCCAGCACTCGCAAACACCAAGCTTGGTTCAAATTCCAGTCATCACTAACATCATGGTCATCAAAGATGCTGTGCATGGGGATATTGGCAAGGGCACGGCGCACTTTCCAAAGCGTATAGATGAATTGTCGCAAATGCTTGACTGCGCGATTCCAGTCTTTGATAGCATGGTGATCGCTCATTACTTGCTGTCCTTGGGGAAATGCAGTCGGCCAGCATACTGGCGACCAAGCTAGTAAATAAGTAGCGTAATATTCACCCAGACTGAAAAGATGACTCTTGACTTTCTCAACTTTATTATGTAATCCTGCGGTCAAGCCAGCTTGATTTGTCGCAGCATCAACCCGTTCTCCAGGGGGTAGCTGCCCAGGAGTGCAATAGACTCCATTTATCGGCAGTTGTTCTTCCCAACCCAACAGGGCATCACCAAGAGTAGTGGCAACCCACAACGACGGATCTGCTACATCATCTCCGTAAATTTGATCTCCCGTGAGGAACAGCTGATGAGGGCGATGCTGGGGTTGATTTGCTGATGCCTGAATCATACTATCGAGAATTGGCAATGCATCAAACCCATGACCATGAGGTTTACGGCAGGAAGCATGGACAATTTGCAAATCTTGAAGACGGTTTGGCGGTAGAGCAAAGGTTGGTTTTTGATGATCGAAGTAGCTAATGCTGACTGGAGGAGAGGAGTTTGAACATAATGCTTGTTGCAGAGTTTGCAGGGTTTGGTCAGCAAGAGTAAACTGGAGGTCGTATGCATAGATACGACCTCCAGTTAGGCGATGTCCAATTGTAGACTGAGCCGTAATGGCAACTACATGAAGATACTTACCCAACGCAAAGGTAGAGCGTTCTCCCTCCAATAAGCAATTTCCTAGTGCTTCACCATCATTTGTTGTGTCGTAAACCTTAAGTTCTACCTGACAAGATTGTTTTAGTGCCACCCATACTGTTACAGACTCTGGCTCAGTATTTTTGAGGATTGGCCCCCCTAAAATCAGTGGTAGTTCTTGTAAAAACTCATCCCCAACTTGATACTTCACTCTAGTAATCATCGTCATTCATCGAATTCCCTTTTTGTGACATTTCAATCGTCCAGTGGACATCACCGACGTGTCCACTGGACGGTTAATTAGGGCTTGCTGATTTGCGATCGCTCTCGATAACTCCCGAAACAAAAGATTTGCAACCTCAGATTTAAAAGATATTCATCAAGTCTAGGCAAAGACTGTCATTTTAAAGTACAACCCTCTTAAATTGTCTCCCATCCTTGGCATAAGTTCTAAATTCTGACGATACGGAAGTCGATTTTGACAGGCCACTACTAGTTAATCAAGCCAACGAAAGCGTAGTACGTAGTAAGCACTTGAGTGTTTCAAACAAAGACTAAACTTATTTACCCAAGTTTCATTGATTTGATAGATTACTACGTTTCCCAACGTAAGTACGGAGATAAACTCTATTTGTATAGCAGCGTATTAACTAAGGCTTGGCTTAGTTAATACGGATGACGGCGCACTATTACTTATCTACCTCATTTCAATGAAAATTCCTATAGATTAAGCTTTTAGCTTTTCACTATAGAAATTACACATCTAATTTTTATAAAAAGTATAAATTATTCATTAAATTTTAATCATACATCAGCTTAAATTCTAAGTACTAATAACATTGTGATGCCCGCTCAAAAATAGCTTTTTTCAGTAAAAATACCTTAAATAAAGAGCTATTTAAATATCCTAGTAAAAGTAAATTAACAGATTGACTTTGCAGAAGTGTAGCTGTTAGAAATAAGAGACGAATGAAGACAGATAGCTGCTCATAAAGCATTATCTAAATTGTTTTTCCTACTTAATGGCTCCTAAGATGAAACTTAATTTATTCACAGCCTTGATTGCCGCTACAGCTACCTTGACCGGATTAGTTTCTAAAGTAGAAACTGCATCTGCTGCTAATTTTAATTGGAATAGCTCTTGGACTAAACCAACAATATATAGTAAGTCTCAAACTGGTTTTAACGACGCTCCTTTTCAACATTTTGTCCAAGCAGAAAGGGCTGCCCTCCCAAACAGCGGACAATTTCAATTAGACCCCAATAAATTAAACCTAAAATACGACCACGATGTTTCTGTTTACTTTATCAATGAGGGTGCAGGTTATAGAAACCAGTTAGCCTTTGAAGCTACAGGAACTACTAATAAGTCTGGACTGCTTTTTAATGATATTTCTTGTGAAGGAGCTGGGTGTATTCTTGGCGGGGGTGGTAATGCACTAAAACTAGGTGATGGGGTCAAAGTTGGTAATATTACCGCAGGTACTCAACTCGACTTCTGGTTGAGAGCCGATGGTTTAAGCCGTGGCAATTCTGCCAATATCTTTGGTACTGACACTGCCTCTAATGCTGACAAACTACAGCACGCAGTTGCTTATGCTTACAACAACTACATCCTCCTGGCATTTGAGGATTTATACGGTGGTTTACACGCTTCAGGGGTAGATTCTGCAACTGGTAAGTGGAACGAACGTTCCGATCGCGATTTTAATGATGTTGTCGTCGTTCTTGATGTCGGTGAGGCAAATGTTAAAGCTTTAATTGGTGCTACCGTTCCTGAACCATCTGTTACTTTATCAATGTTTGCGGTGGGAGCAGTTGGTATGTTTGGATTGCGCCGCCGCCGTCAAAGTCACACTTCTCACTAAACTTGGAAACGGTGCTTAATATAAGGTGCGTTTAGTTCCATTGAAAAATAACAAGCGATCGCATTTTCACCCGTATAAATAATGTACGGGTGATTTTACGTTTTTTATAGCGGCATTTATATTTTATCTATTGCGATCGCGTTCTAAATCATCAATCACTTTTTGCAAATACCACTCGTCTGACATCCCAGGATGGTAATCCTGGTTTTGCTGAATTAATCGTTCGGCAATTTCCCAGTATCCCCCAACCATGCGTAAAAGTCGCTGACGTAGC
Source organism: Nostoc sp. ChiQUE01b (assembly GCF_034531255.1). NCBI lineage: Bacteria > Bacillati > Cyanobacteriota > Cyanophyceae > Nostocales > Nostocaceae > Nostoc > Nostoc sp. ChiQUE01b. Next base: position 68,613 of record NZ_JAVRBM010000034.1, read on the forward strand.
AGATGATATTTTTGCTTGTTTGACTTTGGACTAAATTTCTCAATTTTTTCTAGGCTACTTAAGACTTGTTGATAATTTTCCCAGTCTTCTTGTTGGCAAAAGATACTCGCCGCCCGTTGATAATCTTCCACGGCGTTTTGTATTTCTTCTAAGCAAGTATAGGCAATGCCGCGATTGTAGTAAGCTTGAGCATCATCAGAATTGATTTGCAGCGCTTGGGTGTAATCTTGAATTGCACCGAGATAATTGCCCGTTGCCCGATAGACATTACCTCTGGCAATATAGACTAAGACATCTTCGGGTTGCATCTGGACTGCTTGGTTAAGATCCGCGATCGCACCTTGATGATCTCCTAAAATAGAACGTGCTTTACCTCGGTTGCGATAGACAATGGCATCTTGAAAATTTAGTCGTAATGCTTGATTAAAATCTGCGATCGCTTCTCGATAATTCCCGATTTTACAACGTACAACCCCACGACAGCAGTAAGCTTGGGCATCTTGCGGATCGGCCTTTAATACCCAGTTTAAATCGGCGAGTGCTTCTTGGGTATCTCCCTTTTCAGCCTTTTCTAATAATTGCGTGAAATAATCATTGGTGGATAAAATTGGCGCATTAGTGGAACGCGATTCCTCAAGGGCAGGTAATTCTTTAGGTTGTAGCTGTTTAATTCGTTCTAGACAAAGACGACAATTCTCTTTGTCCTGTTGCTCTAGATATAACCCAGCAGCTTTTTTAAAGTTAGCGATCGCATCTTGAATATAACCCTGTTTGCGCCGCACCATTCCCCGCAGATTATAAGCAGCAGCATAATTGAGATTGAGACGAATCGCACGCTCAACATCTTCTAGCGCCCCTGGTAAATTTTTCAGCGCTACCCTAGCCAATCCCCGACAATAATATGCCTCTACACTCTCAGGATTCAGTTTCAGGGCTTCGGTATAATCTGAAACAGCTTTTAGAATTGCACCTAAGTCATAATGTGCTAAACCCCGTTGCAAATAAGCTTCGCTAAAGTAAGGTGTCAGTTTTAAAGTATGGTTAAATTCCTCAATTGCTCCCGCGTAATCTTTTCGCCTAGCCTTTTCTAATCCTCTATTGTAGAATTCGTCATTCATGACATTTGTTTGGTTGATTCAGTTCATTGAATTCCAGCAGGCTTGTTTCGTAGCCTAATCTATGCACTCACCTTCATATTTTAAGTATATTTCATATTTTTTGTGAAATAAAACCAACACACTACCCTAAGTTGTTATAAATTAAATTTATCCAATAGAATGTTGTACATTTCCAGATTATAGAGCTAAGTTTAATTAAAATAATATTACTAATTATTTATACCAATGAAAATTAGAACTATTACAACAGGTATATCAATTCAATCTCTACAATATCAGGAAAAAATTAAGCAAGCTGCTGAGTTGAATCAGCAGATGCAGATTTTGTTTGAAAAACAAGGATATGAAGTCCAAACAACCAGAATTGCTACTAATAGCTGGGAAGAATATCTACGAGGCTTGTCTAAAATCGAAATTATCAATGAAATTCAAGCTCTAGAACAACTTTGTCAAAGTTTGAATATCAGCTTTTTCAATATTGGTTATGCCAGCAAATCTGAAACTATAGATATAATTCCAGATATCAATAAAAATACATCAATTATTTATTGTTCTAGCAAAATTGGGGATAGGGAAAACGGTATAATTTTTGAGAATGCTAAGGAATCTGCCAAAGCTATTAAACGTATTTCCCAAGAAAGTGAAAATGGCTATGGTAACTTTCAATTTTGTGCATGGGCAAACTGCCAGCCAGATATCCCATTTTTTCCTACGGCATACCATACAGGCAATACATCTTTTGCTATAGGTTTAGAGTTAGGCGATTTGGTAATGCAAGCATTTTCACAAGCTAATAATATTCCTATAGCAGAGCAAAAACTACAATTACTTTTAGAATTAGAATTAAATAAAATCGCAGTTATTGCTGAAAAATTTTCCGATAAATTTGCTGTTATATATAGAGGAATTGATACATCTCTAGCTCCATCTTTAGATAAAGAAAATAGTATTGCTTTTGCTTATGAAAAATTGATGAATGGCAAGTTTGGTCATTCAGGAACTCTTGCAATTTCTGGGATGCTGACTCGCGTATTGAAAAATGTATCAGTAAAAATCTGTGGTTATTCTGGACTGATGCTTCCAGTTTGTGAAGATGTTGGACTAGCTACCAGAGCTAATGAGCAAACATATAATATTACAAATTTATTATTATATTCAGCAGTTTGTGGCTGTGGACTAGATACAGTTCCGATTCCAGGTGATATCACAATAGAAAAAATTACAGCTTTATTAATTGATATGGCAACTTTAGCCATCAAGTTAGATAAACCACTATCAGCACGATTATTTCCAATTCCAAATAAAAAAGCTGGGGAAATGACTACATTCAATTCCCCATATCTCGTAGATTGTAAAATATTTACGGTTGACTAAAATTATTCTAAAAGCAAGCTGGGAGAAGTTAGCACAAAAACATCTCTACTTCCCTGAGCATCAATCTGTGGTTTGATAGGAGTGGTAAAGTGGAAAAAATCATGATCGTTGACTAATAAGAGTTCTCCCGGATTTAGAACTTTGCTAAACACAGGCTTTTCTTTTTTGCCAGTATATAGATGTGTTTCTCCACCTTGAATATTATCTCTATTTACTGAAAATATACTAATAAAATCAGTCCCATCTTGATGGATACCTTCAGGTGCTGGATTACCCAAATTGTCTGCCGAACAAATAGTTCTAATTTGATGAACTCCAATTTCAGCTTCAGGATGAAGTTTACAAGAATCACTAAATGCTAAGACAAGATTCTTAAAAATATCAAGTTCTATAAGTGCATCTTCTAATTCTGCAAACTCTCTTTTTATATCACCCAGTAATGGATTGTACTCTTTATTTTGAAAGAGGTAGCCATGAGGTAATTTGATTAACTGATTTCCAGAAACTGTGAACCGAGATAATCTCCTGGAACGATAATTGCCTTTGATATAAGGGTCAATAGGCATATTACTAAAAAATGGCTTGAAACCTTCTGGATTGATTGAAGTTACTTTTCTGAGAGTAAACAGAAAAGCATATTCTAATTCCGTTGATGTCCACACTTCTTGCATAGGATTTACCTCCTTGCACATTGAAATTCTCCCAGTTTTTTTATGGGAGGCTTGTAATATTTAGTATATGCTACTTTTTATTACTATGTTGTCAATTTGACTACAAAAGTTGACAATCCATGATATATAAACTTACTCAAATTCTGTCACAGGGCGGAGTCGCTGCTGAAAAGATTTGCACATAAGGTTCGGTGGGCAAAAAATCAACGTATATTTACAAGCAGCAACTAGGTTCGATAATGATAGATTGGCTTTACCGTTACCCACCTTTGTATCCCGGTATTTTACTCAAGCGTTACAAGCGGTTTTTTGCTGACGTTCAACTTACTTCTGGCGAAATAGTGACAGCACACTGTCCCAATACAGGGCCAATGACTGGAGTATCGACACCTTTAAGTGCGGTACAGCTTTCCAAAAGCGATAATCTTAACCGCAAATTGGCTTACACTCTAGAACTAATTCAGGTACATGATAATGAGCCGACTTGGGTAGGCATAAATACTTTTTTGCCCAATCGGGTGGTAAAGCTAGCTTTGGCGAAATACCTTTTCCCGGAATTGGGCAACTACAGCCAAATCAAGGGCGAGGTAGTTTATGGGCTAGATAAAAAAAGTCGAGTGGATTTTTTCTTGACGGGGAGTGATGAGGAACGCCCGATTTATTTAGAAGTAAAAAATACAACTTTGTCTGAGGGGAGATTAGCCCTATTTCCTGACACGGAGACTACAAGAGGGCAAAAACACTTGCGAGAACTGATGGCGTTGTTACCTTTAACTCGTGCGGTGATGCTTTACTTTATCAATCGCGGTGATTGTACAGAATTTTCTCCTGGCGATCGCACAGATCCTATATATGGTAAATTATTGCGGGATGCGATCGCTCTCGGTTTAGAAGTTTTACCTTGCCGTTTTGACATTTCCCCCGAAGGTATCCGTTATTTGGGTTTAGCAAAACTAAAAATTTGATTGCATTTAATTAAGAGAGACTAGCAATTGCAACGTTTCTACACGCATAAAACAATAAATCCATCTAGATCCTGTCTAGATGGATTTGTTGATAGTTGATGTTTATTAAAAAACATTCAACCAGACTGTAATGAAGAAATGACTATAGGTAGTCGTCACCTCAGAAATAGCGTTCGCTATTCTGACGTTTGGTTATGCAGGAATCAAAACTGTGTCAATGACATGGATGACACCGTTATCAGCAGCAACATCTGGTGTTGCAACTGTTGCATCATTGATCTTAACGCCATTAGAAGCGTCAATTTTTACATCTGAACCTTCAACTGTTTTAGCTGTCTTTAGCTTAACTACATCAGCAGCCAGTACCTTGCCTGAAACAACATGATACGTCAAGATTTTCTTGAGTTTTGGAATATCTTGAAGTAATGCGTCTACTGTACCTGCTGGAAGCTTATTAAATGCTTCATCGGTGGGTGCAAAAACGGTAAATGGCCCATCACCTTTAAGTGTATCTACCAGACCAGCTGCTTGGATTGCTGCAACTAGTGTCGTGAAAGAACCATTGTTAGTGGCAGTGTCAATTATGTTGGCCATGTGTTTTATTTAGTTCTGTGTAACTTGTTACAAATCTAAACTATTTGTTTAATAAAATCTATCTATCATTAGGCGTATGTTAAATCATTTTTTTTATTGGTATCATAAAAGTTTATATATATTTTTATACAAATAAATAATTATATGTACATCGTTCAGGCGGATGAGTTATGAGCACTGCTGGATGCGCTCACAATTTTTTTACATCGTGGTAGAGGCGATCGCATCCAAAGATTTGTCAGAGCAGCATTTACAATTAATACCAATAAAGTTAGCTAAATGGATGATTAAAAGTATTTAGTTGGTATAAATAAAGCTTTAGATATTTAGGAGCGATCGGAAAATTTTCTAGCATAATCCATTCTAGATAGAGAAATCAAGGTTTTTAGAGAATTTAAATATACTTGCATTAGCTTTTTGTCAGGATTTATTGACCAAAAAAGTTGGTAACAATTGTATTTAACTGATATTATTTCATCACTAAATACATTTCACTCGCTGTTTGTGTAATTCCACTTGGAAATAACAAACGCCCCATCACACCAATGCTTTTAGCAATTGTCATTGGCCGGGTCGTTTATTTCCAAAATTTATCATGCGTAAGATTTACGCCAAAACCTTCTCTAACTCCCATTTATCTTTCTGTGTGGTTGGTATTTCTATTGACTGTGCGTAAATCAGGTACGTCAACAATGAGACTTTTAGGTAATATTTTCCCCAAACTATAACTTTCATGAACAGAAGAAAACTTATTGCTTGGATTGCTACAGCAGCTAGCAGCATGATGCTGGTAATAGGCTTGCAGTTCGTTAATTTATCACCAGCAAGCTCTGTAACGACACTTAACGTGTATGCAGCTGTCAGTTTAACAAACGCGCTGAATGCCATTAAGACTCAGTACCAAAATGCTAACCCAGGCGTGAACATTGTTTATACGTTTGGTGCTTCTGGTACTTTACTGAGCCAAATACAAGCAGGAGCACCAGCAGATATTTTCATCTCTGCTGCTACTAGCCAAATAGATGTATTGCAGAATTCAACCCCAAGTAAATTGGTTGCAGGTAGCCGTAAAAACGTTGTCAAAAACCGTCTAGTTTTGATTGCGCCCACGACACCTCCCGTTAGTGCTGGTAGTGCTGCTCTCACTAGCTTCAATGGTTTGACCAATGCCAACATTACTGGTATTGCCATAGGTGACTACACAGGTACTCCTCCAGTTGTGCCAGCAGGAAATTATGCCAAACAAGTTCTCACTAGCCGAGGTATTTTTACTACTCTCAGTCCTAAATTATACCGTGCTGCTAATGTGCGTGCCGTCTTAACTGCTGTTGAAAATAAAACTCTTCTAGTTGAAGGTGTAACTAAAACTATCAGTGCAGGTGCTGTTTACAAAACTGATGCGGCCATTTCTAACAAAGTAAGAGTCGTACAAACTGCCCTCACAACAGAGAGCGATTCGATTGTTTATCCACTGGGTATACTCACCAGAACTAAAGTTTTAACGACGGCACAGAGTTTTTCTAACTACTTAAGTGGTAGTACAGCTCAGAATATCTTCAAAAATACTTACGGGTTTATCCTGCCTTAATCACCAAAAAGTAAATCAATCAAGTACTCGTTGTCGTGAATTTTGAACTATTTGGAGTTATGTCTTGTGAAGTTCACTAAAAAACTCTCAATTATTGTTTGTAGTTTGACTACTGCTTTCCTTCATACTGCTGTGATTACTAATACTTATAAATCAGCAGCACAAGCTGAAAGACAAGAACTGATTATCAACGGGGGATTTGAATACGACTCTCTTATAGATCCAACTAATCCCGAAACTACAAATCCTAATGTTACAGGATGGGTTAAATCTGGTAATTCGATAGATACATCAGGTACTAAAATTGACAATTTTTCTAATACTGGTAAGCAGGGATTATCGCTTGGTGGATTTTCAGCTATTAGCTACATATCACAGACTATCCCTACATTTCCTGGTCAACGCTACAAACTTACTTACTATCTTGCATCGACAGAAGAGGCACCCGATCTGAAGAACAAATTTAAGGTTTTTGTAGGTGGTAAAAAGGTTTATGTTCAAAAAGATACTCCTTACCAATCCTACACACAATACACATTAAATTTTAGAGCAAAAGGAAGATCCACCGAAATAAAATTTGGCTCCCAAGCCAAGTATGCGTTTTTATATTTGGATGATGTGAGTGTCAAAGCTATACCTAAACATCAACGGAAAAACTATAAGGATGAATAAACCACAGGTAGAAGCCTAAGCAATGTCTGGCTCAATAGTGTCAAGAATGCCACTAAAATTCATCTGATTTAAAAACTCCATTATGAGCTTATTGAGAAAAATTGCCTTGGTGTATGAATCATTATCTACATCTATAACTAACTCTTATAAACCAGAAGAAAGTGTTCCTTTTTATTGACACTACTGAAAGCCAGCATGGATGTAACTATCAACTTGTTCTCATTGGCGAAATTTAAAATTATTTGGAGTCAATTTTCATGAATTTAACTAAAAAACTCTCAATTATTGTTTTTAGTTTTACTACTATCTTAATTAGTACTGCTGTGATTACTAATATTTATAATGCAGCAGCACAAGCGGCAGAACTTGTTAAAAACGGAAGCTTTGAACTCGATCCCCTCGTAGATCCTAACAATCCCAACGCTACAAATCCGAATATTACAAACTGGACTAAATCTGGCGATCCGATGGATATATCAGGGATAAGAATCAGCAATTTTCCTCAGCATAATAGTGGTAATCAGGGCTTATCACTTAGTGGATTTATAGACCTCAGCTACATATCACAGACACTTTATACACAACCTGGTCAGCAATACGAACTTAGTTACTATTTAGCATCTATAGATGAGGCCCCTGACCTTGATAATCAATTTCAAACATTTGTAGGTGGAAATAAGCTTTTTGATCAAAAAGACATTTCTTTTCAACCATACACGCAATATAAGTTCAATTTCACGGCAGAAGCATCATCCACAGAGTTAAAGTTTGGGGATTGGGATAAATATGGATTCTTATACTTAGATAATGTGAGTGTAAAACCTGTGCCTGAGCCATCAACTATTGGAGGAATAGTTGTTACTGCTGGTTTATTGGGAATATGGCTGAAGAAAAAGAAAGCAATTAGCTAGAAAGAACAGCCTTTTTCTACCTTTTGGAAAAGAACAGATCATAAATCCCTCAAACTACTGTGCGGTAGTTATGAGGGATTTGGTCATCTTCTACTAAAAGTTATTCACTAAATTCCACCAACTATTCATTTTGTCTCACCTCAAGTCAATTAGTCAAAAATATAGTTATTACTCAAGTTTCTCAATAAAAGCGGAACACTGCTCATATTGAGTATTAGGGCATGAATGTACAATTTCCCTTATTGAATGAAAAGCATCTGAAAACTCTATTTTAAAATCTGGATTTACTCCCATAAGGTAGAGATGAAAATTTGTTGGTTTTTTCTTGGCTATTTCTTGAGCAATGTTCTGAATTTGTTTGATTGTTGACTTGTCATTGGTTCCTTCACTGACAATAAATGCATGTAACTCTTGCTTTTCATTAATCAATCCCTTGACTCGATTGATTGCTTGAATCAAAGCTTGATCGTCAGAGCGGATTATTTGCAAATCTTTTCCAATATCTCGAAGAGATCCTTGTGAGGATATACCATAGATATTAGATATCTGCCGAGCTTTCAGAATATCTACATTCATGGGATATTCTAAATTGGTACGAACAAACTTGTCGTTTATGTCCGTTACAAAGTTTACTGCTTTTTCGGTCTTAAGTTCATAAGCAATGTAAACCTGTATCTGGGGTTTGGATTGCGATGAAATCAAGCTTAATTTAGTAAGTCCAAATAAAGAAATCACACTACTGAAAATACCTACTTTAATCATCATATTTTTAGTAATAAAATTATTAAAGCTGCTTTCTTTATTCCGTGATTTTCTGTTCATATTTAACCTCTGAATAGTTCTAGTCATGTATAGCAGTCGAAGCATAGGTTAGGACTATGTTGGTTGCTGAAACCTTTGATAATACTGAGTTTCTACTCAGCACGGGCTAAACGCCCCGCTTCCGCTAACAGCACGGGCTAAACGCCCCGCTTCCGCTAACAGCACTTTGCTATACCAGTTACTGAAAGCTTTTGGTAAGTTTTTCGAAATTCTTGTTAGAATAAGAAGTATAGCCGTAGTCACATAGGTTAGGACATAATGACAAGTGTGAAAGCTAGGAATAGTAATAGTTTTACCTCCTGCTTCTGCCTCCTGCTATATCTTCTGTAATAGAGTTGTCACCTAATAAGATGCATTCTAAAACCCTTAACTTATGAATTTTTAAAGTTAAGAAAATGTTATTAAGCGACAAGTCTAATACTCAAAGTCCAGCTAATTTATCTGCTCTTACGGTTTTTTATGTCCATTGCTGGATAAGTGATAATTTTGAATCTGCTGAGAAGAGCTAGATTCTAGAGATTTAAAGGATGTTTTCATTAAATATGCCCAGCGTTCATACTCCAACCGAGCATTTTCTTTTGCCTCGGAAAGTAACTCTTGCTGTTTTATTAGTTCCTCTTGAAGTTCCTCTACTCTCTTGTCAGTAGCTTCAATTTTTCTCTTATGCAGTTCGTTGTTCACAGCTATCTTAAAATCTTCTTGAGGGTTAAGGATATCTTTTAGATGATCATTCAGTTCTTGCACCTTTAATTCTTGTTCATGTAAATGCGAAGCTTCTTCTAATCCTGTAGTCCATGCCAGAGCAATATTTGCTGTTGCAGAAAGAGCAGATGCCCCAAATATTGCTATTTGATAGATAGCTTGCTTGGCTAAACTTGTTTGAAGAATACTTATTAATCCTGGAAAGGCAAAGCAAGTTTCCAAGATAATGAAGCCTAGTCCAATCCATAATGTTCTATCACCTTCTATAAGTCTTAGCCACCAAGCAACTGTTTCAAAGCTGGTTGCATCCTCAGAAATAGGTTCAACAGCAAATTGTTTACTGCGTTTTCCTAAAGATGACATTGTTGCTTTAATAGATAATGTAATACCCATAGCAGCAGATAGATTCAACGCTGCAATTGGATATTGAAAAGGTTTTAAACGTTTTAGCTCTACATCAGAATGCTTATTTAGCCCCAAAAAAAGTGAGTAAGAAAGCCCAAATACTAACAGCCAATGCCACGAAGGTCTTTTGTAGGGTACAAGCTTAGAGAGGCGTTCATATTCCTCTCTCCGCAAAGGTTGTATAGCACTTTCTGCTGCATATTTCTCTTTTCCTAAAAGTATTATTTCTTGTTCTAGAGATTCAATTTTATCAGATAGTTTCTTAGCATTTTCAGATGCTGGTACTACACTTGCACCCCACTGCATTAATAACATAGGATTTTGGTCTTGCAAGGTTTCTATTGTCGGTTTGTAGAAATTATCTGTAAATATCTTTTCTCTGGAGACATTACCTTCATGAAAACCAATTTTTGGCGTATCAAACCAATTAATCTGTTTAGTTTCTTTAGAAGCACTGCTTCCAGATCGCTGACTGAGAGAATTAATAAAATTGCTAAGTAATTGCAGCATATTTTTAGATACAGGAAATAACGCAACAATTACTACAACAAAACGTAATAGAACAATTACGGGAAAAGTATGTAAAAAATTGAATAAATATAACTACACAAAAGTTTATATTCCTTAACTTGTAGAGAGAACAAACGGATCTTAAGCAATGATAAAGAGACTACAAAGTAGACTAGATAAGAGTAATAGTACATCTGCTGAAAATAGCGTAGTTTTTGGGTTGTGTTGCAAAACTTCTATTAAAAACAGAGAGTTGGATTATTTGCATCTCTAAAGTACCTTCGGACTATGCTGCACTTTTTATGCATTTCGGCTCAATCTTCACTTCACCAGACTTAGTTGTTTGCCTGAATTCATTGGATATGGTGGAACGTGTTGGAGTCTAAGATATCCCGTTCTACAAGGATATATTCATTTTTTAATTGGAATCCCCAGTTACTATATACCAAACAGGAAGCAAGCTGGAAAAGCACCAAGTATACGTAGCAACCCTGAAGGAGAAAATAAAACTGCTTGAAAAGCAGAAATCTGAAATTGAGAAACAGTTAGAGGAGCTACGGACTAAATTAACTGAAAATGAAAATTACGTGCCAGAAGAGTAAATTTCAGTTACTCTAAACTGGAGGAAGTTAGCACATGAGAAAACAGCGTCAACACGTGCCAGAAGGTAGTGGATATAGTGCCGGGGAACGCTCAAAAAGAATGTTGACGGTTCTGGCAAGCAGCTGCTTAACGGCAAGCACTTACAAAATAAGCTAATGTCTAAGGTTGCAAATATGCTGTTTTGAGAGTTATCGAGAGCGATCGCAAATCAGCAAAATTAATTAACCGTCCAGTGGACATCACCAACGTGTCCACTGGACGATTGAAATGTCACAAAAATTGTTTTATCAGCTTAGGGAGTTGGAGCCGTCAACGTGACACAAGCAAAGATTTTGACCAATGGAGGATCTGAGCAATACAAACGCAGCAAAACACAAATTCTGCTGTACCTGTGGAAGATACTGTACAGAAGATGAACAGTACTTTCCTTTTGCTGTACAATGCCTTTGGTGCTACACCTTGCAAGATGTCATGAAGCAGAAGAGATTTTTTATAATTCCCTACAAATTACTAAAGTGAAGAAAATTAGAGACAACACAATTAAGTTAAATCAATTTTTAAAGTTGATGGGTATAGTGCCAACTGGAGGTCAAGCCAAGCTGATGATTCAAGGTGGCGATGTCCAAGTAAACGGTATGCTGGAAACTCGACGAGGACGGCGACTAGTACCGGGCGATAAAGTAACAATCCAAGGACAGACTTTAGAAGTGAATTTGAACAACAATCAAGACCCAGATGTAATGATAGATTTAACCGAACAAACCGAGTAAAGAAAAGTTATCCCAAAGTTACAAGTTTCTCTTTTGCCTTGTGAGTAATGCTGCAAATTTCCAACAATGTTATTATCCCACAGACTGAGATTGAAATTAGTGCGATTCGCTCCCAAGGAGCAGGAGGCCAAAATGTAAATAAGGTTTCTACCGCGATCCACTTGCGCTTCGATATTGCGGCTTCATCATTACCTGATTATTATAAACAACAGCTTTTAAAGCTCAACGATCGACGCATTAACCAAGAAGGAGTAGTTGTAATTAAAGCTCAGGAACACCGAAGCCAAGAGAACAATCGTGAGTCAGCATTGAGACGACTTCAAGAACTCATTCAAAGCGCAGTTGTCGTGACGATCAAACGCAAACCCACTAAACCAACTCGCAGTTCTCAAAGAAAACGTCTTGACCACAAAAGTAAGCGTGCACAGGTTAAATCTAACAGAAGGCAGGTGACAGATTGTTGAATTATCTGTTATTTGTAGAAAATGCACGTATTATTCAATATGAAAAAAGATGAATAAAACATTACTAAATCTATTGGTGTTTGCGCTTTTAATCTTGTTTATCATCTCTCCCTTTGCCGCCCTTGCGAGTTTAATGGTTGTAGTGTTAGTTTCGGCGTTTTTATTTTTACTAGGGGACACGTTTCAAGCAATTATTAGTGGCGACACCGACCCAAAAAAGTCATAAAAGCAAAATTCCAAATGCAGATAGGGATTGACACGAAAAAGCCGCTTTCTAAGGTGCGATCGCTTTAGCTTAGACAATTGCCAATCTGTCACAGCATAAGTTGACAGATCAATTGCTTTCTCAACCAAAAATTAAATAATTGTACTACCAATTCCCTAAAAGGAAAGAGACTTTGAATCTTATTCCTTAACGCTAGTAGGGGAGCCAGTGCGTTACAAAGGTTCCCCCCGTTGTAGCAACTGGCGTAAGGGGTTGAGGGACTCCTGAGTTTGACCGTGCCAATTTTAGATTTTAGATTTGGGATTTTGGATTGGGGTTTTTCGGTTCAAGCCCAGAAATGGATTCTTCTAAGGCTTGATGAACTTGAACAATTTGTGTATTCAGGTCGCGGTCATGGACTAGAGGCATCCCAAAAGATGGCAGCGCTGTTTTGCGTCCTGCCACTTCTGTTGCAACTTGTTGAAGTAAATCTATACCTACCCGTAGCCCTCGAAAAGTGCAGTCTCGATCGCTCGTAGAATCAGCATAATGTGCTTCTTGGGGTTGTGTCACCACCAAGGTATTTGATGGAACACTATACATCGTGCCACGGTAGTTAAACTGCCAGCCGTCACCCTGCCTGATGCCGAGTTCCAGTTATTCGTGAAAATGGCGGGGCAATGAATAGCGTTTAGAAACACCATGCACCAACTCGATCGATTGCAGGTACTGCGATCGCCAGATTCTAGGGCGTGACGGATTTGCTTTCATTAAAGAAATTGAGCGTATTTTAGGTGTTGATACAAGCTGGTATTTTGGTCACAAAAAAGGTAGGATTCCCAAAAATAAACTAGGGAATACCTACCATTAATGACAAAAAATATATATTCAAGTCTTGATTTAACCAAATCCTTGAACGATTTTCAAGAGAAGGTTACGAAACTTTTAGAAGTTACTAACATCACAAAAAATACCTAAAGTTCATTTATATAGGAAGTAATAAATATATTTGTTGAAGATAAACACACTGAGGGATAGTAGCGCTAAACTAAAGAACAAGAAAAATAAAAAATTAGTAGTCACAATATAATAAGTGTTAGGAAAATGAATTGTTGATAACTTTCATAACAGCCTAAACACTTTTTTATAGTCAACATCAAGCAGAATACATAGATGCGGATAATTGGACATATCAACAACAAAAGGTACCACCCATGAGCTCCCGCGCACTGCTGTTAGTAAATCGTCATGCTCGCCAAGGGCAAAAGGGTCTGTCGGAAGCAATTCAATATCTGAAAACACTTGGTTTTGATTTAATTGAAGAGTCTACAGAAGATCCCAAACATCTTGCTGAAGTTATACTTCGCTATAAGCATCAAGTTGACTTGGTAATTATTGGCGGAGGAGATGGTACTTTAAATGCTGCCGTAGATGCTTTAATTGAGACTCAGTTACCTTTGGGAATCTTACCTCTAGGAACTGCCAACGATCTAGCGAGAACTTTGGGAATCCCAAATTCCCTCAACCAAGCTTGCAAAATTATTGCAGATGGACATTTACACCGCATCGACTTGGGTTGTGTAAATGACAAGCACTTTTTTAACGTTGCCAGTATGGGATTGAGTGTAAAAATTACCCAACGACTTACCAAAGAAGTTAAGCGCCGTTGGGGAGTATTTGCTTATGCTGCTACTGCATTGCAAGTGATTTTGGAAGCCAGACCTTTTACAGCAGAGATTGCGATCAACGGTGAATTGATTCGCGTCAAAACAGTGCAAATTGCAGTCGGTAATGGCCGTTATTACGGTGGTGGTATGGCAGTGGCTGACGATGCCACAATAGACGATCAAAGACTAGACCTTTATAGCTTGGAGATTGAACACTGGTGGCAGGTTATATTATTACTACCCGCAATGCGACGAGGGCGACATATACATTGGCAGAGTGTACGCTCCCATCAAGGTCAAGAAATAGAGGTACATACTCGCAAACCTCGCCCTATTAATACAGATGGTGAAATCACTACCTACACACCTGCTCATTTTCGGGTTATACCTAAAGCTATAGCTGTTTTTGTACCCCTACAAAGCAGGAGTTAGGAGTCATTCAATTTTAGATTTTCCTTCAATCCAAAATCTAAAATTGGCAGAGTTTAGAAGTTTTTCTCCCTCATCTCTCTTTACTACAAAGTGGGAACTCGCATCAACTCACGCCAAATGCATCTGAGATTTTCTCAAGATATAAAGTCCCTGTTGCAACGCCTAGCTGAACAACCTCTAACTCTAGGTGATATTCTGACAGAAACCTCAGAACGGGGCTTTAGCCTGGTAATTACATTATTAGTTTTGCCTTTTTTATTTCCTATGCCACCGGGATTAACTGGCCCATTTGGTGGTGCTTGTTTACTGTTGTCTGTGCAAATGGTTTTAGGAAGGCGATCGCCTTGGCTACCGAAAAGAATCGCTAACTACAAATTTCCTCGTTCCTTCGCCCAGTTACTTTTGCAAAATTTGGGACGGCTTACCAAAATTTTCCAGAAAATCGCCCGTCCCCGATTAGCAAAAATAGCTCATAATCCTTTAGTTTGGCGAATTAATGGGTTTTGTATCTCTTTATTAACAGTATTACTAATATTACCAATCCCGCTTACTAATCCTATCCCTACTATCGGTATTTTACTTTTGACTGTTGCCACCATCGAATCTGACGGTTTATTAATTTGCATCAGCTACGGCATTACTGTCCTGATTACCTCGCTGTTTGGATTTATTGGTTATGCTGTATGGTTAGCTCCCAGTTTGCTGCCATCAATATTGAAATAATAAAAGCCTTCAGCTTTTGGCTGAGGGCTGTAATTTCTTAGGGTGCATCTACCATTTATTAATCAGCTTTATTTATTGCCATATCTGGGAAAATTCTACTTTTAAGCAATTTGTTTATTGAATAAAAAGTATCAGCAATAAAAAAGCCTTCAACTAAAAGCTGAGGGCTATGATTTAATTAAGGTGCATCTACCATTTATTAATCCGCTTTATTTATTGCCATATCCGGGAAAGTTATACTTTTAAGCAAATTTATTTCTTGACTGAATAAAAAATTTCAACAATAAAAAAAAGCCCTCAACTAAAAGCTGAAGGCTGTGATTTAATTAAGGTGCATCTACTATTTATATATCCGCTTTAGTTATTGCTGCATCAGGAAGAATTGAAAAAAAATGGATAATTGCGGAATTGATTTTGTTAGCTATAGCAACCGCCAAGGCAGTTAGGACATTGGTGATTGCTCAAAACCTTGAAATTACTGGGTTTTTACTCAGCACGGGCTAAACGCCCCGCTTCCGCTAACAGCACTCAGCACTCAGCACTTTGCTATACAACGGTAGTACTGGCCTCAATGAGGATCGCCTACGGTATTTGACTAGGTAATTATTGACTAACTTCACATTAATTTTACAATTATCTCGATTTTCCTCTGAATACACAAAGTTTCTGTTAATATTTCTGATTCGATATCCGTAATAGTACGAGTTTAGTTTATTAGTTGGGTATATGACTATGAAAGTTAGACATACCCAACTTGATGAAGCGATCGCAATTTCTATTAGCCCTTGCTAGTCTTAGTATTGTCGGGGGAAGCTTTTTTCTGAGAAGAACTTTTAACAGTACTAGGGAACCTAAAATAATAACTGATACATCACGTTACAAAGAAATTCGTAATCAACTATGGTCTGATAATGACCAAGTAAAACATTTTCCTAATGAGATTCCTCCTGATGCTAAAGACGTTCGTATTGCTTACTCTCCCAAAGTTTTGCAAGGAAGTAGTTTTTTCCAAATTAGGTTAAAAGAGCCACCAAAGAAGATAGAAAAATTACTTTCACAATATAGAAATAGTGCCAAGCACAAATATAAAGGTGGTAACACAAACGACCATATAAATCAACCGAATGGTGTGCCGACAACTTTCTTTTACACTAGTGACTCTCCTACAGAATCTTTTCCAGCTACTTATGAAATATTAGTATTAAATACAGATGACAAAGGTAGACCTGGCTTTAAGTGGAATCATGGAGATAGCTACGGCGTCGCTATTAATAGTTCCACCTCAGAAATTATCTATTGGTCTGAAAAATGGTAATTAGCAATTCAAAATGAATTTGAATCGCCATAAAAAAAATTATTATTTGTGACATCAGACTTAATAAACTTATTACATAAATTAAAAGCCCTCATATAGGACTACTATTTGATTTTTGAAAAGATAAGTAGGGTGCGTTACGCTATCGCTAACGCACCGAATCCTTAAGAATGGTGCGTTACGCAAAACGCTAACGCACCCTACAAATACTAATTTTGTTCAAAAATCAAACCGGATTCATATAGTACTAAGTGTTGCTTTTACCTTTTTGGATATATCACTTTGGGTAGTTAAAACTTATAGTCAGTATAGCTAAAATTTATAAGTGCTTAAAAACTATCTGAATATGTAGAATGTCAACTGCTTTAATTACTGGTTCCTCTAGTGGTATTGGTAAAGCCTTTGCTCAAGAACTAGCTGCACGCAAGACAAATCTTGTACTCGTTGCTCGTTCTGAAGACAAACTAAGCCAATTAGCTAAACAACTACAAGAACAATACAACATTCAAGTAGACGTTATAGTAAAAGACCTCACAGAACCTAATGCAGCTACTAGTGTATTTGAGACCACGAAAGCAAAGGGATTAACCATTGACTTATTAATCAACAATGCTGGTTTTGGTTACTATGGCGACTTTGCTGAAGGGGATGGAGAAAAACAAGTCAAAATAGTACAATTAAACATTTTGGCATTGGTAGATTTAACTCATAAATTTTTACCCTTGATGCGGCAACGTCGTTCTGGAAGTATTATTAATGTATCCTCTATTACCGCATTTCAACCAATACCATACCTTTCCGTTTATGCTGCCAGTAAAGCTTTTATTCTCAGTTTTAGTGAAGCGTTATGGGCAGAAAATCATCAGTATGGTGTGCGTATTTTAGTCACTTGTCCAGGGCCAATAGAAACAAACTTTTTTGCAGAAGCTAATTTTCCTCCAGCGCTGGCAAGCAGTACAGATAAAGTCTATTCTTGTGAAAAAGTGGTTTGGGAATCTTTAGAGGCTTTAGAAAAAGGCTATCCAACTGTTATTAGCTCTGATAGTAGCACTCAAATTAGAAGCAAATTATCTCGGCTTGTACCGCGCAAAATTCTACTGAATATGTTAGCAAAACACTTTAAAGCCTAAGTATTTAGGAGTTAAGAGACGCGATTAATCGCGTCTGTACAGGAGTTGGGAGTGAAAGAAAGTGGTAAATTTAAAATTCCTCACTTTTAACTCCTCACTTTTAACTCCTAACTCCTAACTTATTACATATACCTTGTTAATTGAACTCGGTAACGCTCTTTTTTGGTAACGGCGATTTCCCCAATTTCTAAACGCCCTTTAGAGCGAATGGCGATTAAGTCGCCTGATTTGACTTGAGAACTAGCTTGGGTAACTTCTTTCCAATTGACGCGGACATCACCAGCATCGATGAAATCAACCATTTTGCTGCGGGACATACCAAAACCAGCAGATGCGATCGCATCTAATCTTAAAGAAGCCTCCACAGTAGTTAATTCTTTTTTCTTGGGTTCTCGAACCTTTAATTCAGTTAGCTGAATCTGCTGAGTTTTTACAGGAACCGATCGCACCTGTTTCAAACTCATTGACAAAAATTCTACCAACTCTGGTGCAACAATCGCCTGCGCCCCTCGTTCTCCTAAGACAATCACATCTCCCGTCTTTTCACGAACAATTCCTGTCCCCAACATTGCGCCTAAAAAGTCGCGGTGAGAGGCGGTATCAAACAGGAAATTACCAGCAATTTCCACGGCTACAAGGCTGACTTGAGATTGATCTAACGGAAGTTCCGAACGAGCGATCGCTATTCTTTGGCGTTCAGCTTGCGGATATCCACCCCACGTTACCAATTGCACTTCTGTTAATCGGTTAAACACCCGTTGAATTTCTAGCAATTCTGGGGGAGATAGAAAATCTGTCAAAACCACTTCCCAAGTTTTGATGGCTTGTTCTGCTTGGTCAATTACACGAGCTACACTATCTCGATTTTCAACACCTTTTAAAAGTTCTTCTCGTGGCAACATTCTTAAAAATTATGAGTTATGAATTGAGAATTAATCTGTTATAACTATCTTGATTCTAGCTTTTAATCCCTATTGACCCCTGATAAATAGTACGTACAATTATACGTAGAGACTAATAATTTTCTGAGATCGGCGTTGACTAAAAACGCATAACCTATGTCTATCGGGACTTTCGGCAATATCTACTCAGATGAGTTAATTACAGCATGGGAGATAATTGACGCGATCATCCATGAATGGCATGAGAGCGCTGTAGCGATGGCTAGTCCTGAACTGGCAGATGCTTTTAGTGCTGAGACTGATGAAGTACCATTAAAGTCCCCATCTACTCAGAGTCCTGTGTGAATGAGAGTATGTCAGACAACGCAGAAGAAAATCCAACAGTGGAGAATGTAGAGCCGCCATTCGTTAAACTGACGACTCCAGCATTATCTGAGATTGAAAATTCATTCAATACACAGTATTTGTGTCGGCATAACCTTGGATATTTTCTGGATCAAACTGACGTAATATTTTGGTTGCTTGGCGAGTAAGAGTTTCAGAACCTTGAACGGCAACTAAATATTTACCTGCATCTAAGCGGTTGCGATAAGGTAAAGCATCACCACCACCTACAAGTAAACCGACTCCGCCACCGACAAACACACCACCCATCGCACCACTAGCAGCACCCAGCAGTCCGCCAAGAATGTGATTGCCAACTTTACCCGCCCAAGCAAAAGTATCTAAACCAGTAATGAGGCTGAATGTAAAACCTGCAAAAAAGCCAAATGGTATGAGCCAGGTTGCCATCAGTTGTGCTTGCTTTTTGGCTTGGTCTTTGGGGTCAATTAAGCCAAACTCGTCAGCTGTTTTATATCCTTTCCCCAGGATAGTACTGTTTATGCCTTGTTCTTCTAAAGCTAAGTAAGCAGCTTCGGCTTGAATGCGGTCTGGTAATACGGCAACAAGGTAATTCATTGATTTACAATTTGTCTAATAAAAGTTTTGCCTTAATTAACAGCGTATCAGTCCTGGTGGATTGAACCTCGCATGACTAGAAGTCACATATCTGAATTACTCTAAGACTTACATCGGAGTTAGGAGGCTCATATCTTGCACCAAAGCACTGGAAGGACTACACAAACGCAGTGAAAGTCTTTTTACAGGGTAGTCCGTCTGCACAGACTAAAGTCAGATTAAGGGTTTTGAAGCCGCTTTGCGTCTATATTCATTCGGGTAGCCGCAATTTTAATCTTACAATTAAAATGCGGGCCGATCATTTTAGCAAATCTAATGGCTCACAAAAATTGTTTACGCCTTGCTTGAGGACATATAGCAAAACTGGCGTTGCCAAAATCTTAGGAAATGTCGGCGTTGTTTTTAGATGTTCCATCATCTTCTGAAGAGAAGTATTAAGCAAATCTTCGCGATATTCTTGTTCGCAAATGACCACACGCCATTTTCTCGCCAAGGCATCTAACCACTCAGAATTTGCTCTTTCTGGTTGTTGTCCGGCTCGGATAGCTAGTGTCATGGCTGCATCTTCCAAATCTCCATCACAGTCTTCAATTAAATCCAGCGCTTCCATATCGCTAGGATCGTCTGCCAATTGAGAGCGAAACTGTGCAATTTCTTGAGATGTTACTTTAGTCATGAGTCTTTGACAAGGCAAGCGATCGAACACTCAGTTATGCTACATCATTTCACAAAATTCCTGTTACAAATACGTTTTTCGAGGTGCTTTCAGAATCGAAAATCCGTCTTGGAAGGTTGAGCTACTACGTTACACGGGTTAAGAGGTTTGTTCGCTCTTAGCGTTCTCGCTATAAAAGCAAATGGTGACTGTTTTAAGGAAGCCGACGCACCCGACCATATCTTGCTATAGACTTTCCGCAAAATCCAAAATTTTATCCAGTCAGTAACAGATTTTACCAACAATACCTTCCCCAAGTTTTTGATAATTATTTGTAATAGGTTGGTAATTTACTGTAATGTATATTCTCAATAAGCTGATTACTAAACTCAAGAAATAACAGCTATTTGCTGCTTGATTGAGAGTAATAGCAAGTGGGGATGTAGGGGTGAAAATGGTATTGAAGCAAATATTAAAGATTCTTTTGGTCACAAGCTCTATTTGGTTCTATATTGCAATAAGTGGATATTCTGGCATCTATTCAAGTGATTCCTCAACAGGTGATTAAAGACCAGCGAACTCTTTTATAGTTTGGATAAAGCAGAAGACTGGTTTAACGCGGATTTCTCACAAAATCTGAAAAAATGGGATCAAAAACTGCGAC